>QNYP01000119.1 GCA_003978675.1 Hydrogenothermus sp. | reverse complement strand
AAAGTCTTCTAAAATTAGTCCTGAAGATACATACAAAATACCTGCTATAGAAGCATCCCAGTCATTATTTATTTTAAATGTATCTTCAGGACTAATTTTAGAAGACTTTAAAGACGAATTTTCAAAATTTTCTTTATCTTTAGATGATTTTTACAAATTTGCCATTATTTATGGAATAAAACTGCCTGAGTATGAAGAGCTTGTTGAGTATTTTGAGGAAAGGTATAGAATACACAGGACAAAAGAGGAATTAATCATAGGTAAAGAAGTTTTAGAAGAAATTAAAAACAAATCCACAAATACAGGAGTAATAACAGGGAGACCCTTTGATGATTTAGATTTTTCTTTTAAACATTTTGACCTTTATAAATACTTTGATTTAATAATCACAGAAGATGATATCCCAAAGCCAAATTTAAGAAAGCCTTCATCCTATCCTATGAAGTTATTCTTTGAAAAAGTAAACTACAAAGAACCTGTGTTTTATATAGGAGACACTTCTGCAGATAAAGAAATGGTTGAAAACTTTAATGAAGAAACAGGAAAAAATGTTAATTTTATTCTGTTTGAAAATCAGCATAATAAAGATATAAACACCAAATACAAAGTTTCATCAGATAAAGAGCTTTTAAAAATTTTAAAGTAAAATAATGTAAATATTTCCTTTAAGGAGAAACAATGGATTATAGAGAAAAACTAAAACAGCTGATAAAACAAAAAGCATTAAAGGTTGCAGACAAGCCAATATTTAAACTATCTTCAGGGAAATTAAGCACATACTACTTAGATTTAAGAACAATTACTCTTGACCCAGAAGGGGGATACATAATAGGAAATTTAATATACGAAATGGTAAAAGACAAAAATCCAGATGCAGTAGGCGGATTAACCCTTGGAGCAGACCCAATTTCTTATGCAGTTTCTATGGTTTCTTATCTAAATAAAAACCCAATAAAGCCATTTGTAGTTAGAAAACAACCAAAAGGACACGGAACAGGTAAACAGATAGAAGGAAACGTTAAAGAAGGAGATAAAGTTTTTATTGTTGAGGATGTTGTAACAACTGCAGGTTCTTCATTAAAGGCAGCAAAGGTTGCAAAAGAGGCAGGGCTTAACATTCTTGGAATAATTGCTATTGTTGATAGAGAAGAAGGCGGAGAAGAAAATATAAAAAATGAAGGATTTGATTTTTATCCAATATTTAAAGTTTCAGAGTTTTTAAACAAATAAAAAGATGAAAAAATTACCTATAGGAATACAGAACTTAAGGGAAATAATAGAAGGAAATTATTATTATGTAGATAAAACAAAAGAAGCTTATGAACTAATAAACACATACAAGTATACCTTTTTAGCTCGTCCAAGAAGATTTGGGAAATCCCTATTTTTAGACACACTAAAAGAAATATTTGAAGGGAATAAAAAACTCTTTGAAGGGCTTTACATTTACGATAAATGGAACTGGGATGAAAAATTCCCTGTTGTTAAAATTAGTTGGAGTGGAAATTTTCAGACTTTAGAGAATTTAGAGCAAACAGCAATAGATATATTCAAACAAAATCAAAAAAGACTTGGTATAACCTGTGATAACACAAAAGACCCTAACAGTTGTTTTAGGCAGTTAATAGAAAATTCTTATGAAAAATACAAAAAACCAGTAGTAATTTTAGTGGATGAATACGATAAGCCAATACTTGATGTAATAGACAATACACAGCAAGCAAAAATAAATAGAGAATTTTTAAGAGGATTATACTCAATAATAAAAGACAACGACCAGTATATTAGATTTGTTTTCTTAACAGGAGTAAGCAAATTTTCAAGAGCATCAATATTTAGTGGACTAAATATGCTCGTTGATATATCACTACTTCCTCAGTTTGGAAACATATGTGGGATAACACAGCAAGAACTTGAAGAAACCTTTAAGGACCTTTTATATGATGTAGATTTAAATGAACTTAAAGAATGGTATAACGGCTATTACTTTTTGAAAGATAAAGTCTACAACCCTTTTGATGTCATTCAGTTTTTAAGCATAAAAGAATACAGAAACTACTGGTTTGCAAGCGGTAATCCTTCATTTTTAATAAAACTACTTAAACAAAATAAATACTACCTACCAAAATTTGAAGACTTAATTGTTGACCAAAAAATCCTTGATGTGTTTGATATAGAAAAGATAGATTTAGAGGTTTTACTTTATCAGGCAGGGTATTTGACAATAAAAGATGTAAAGAAAACACCATTTGGAACGCAATATAAACTATATTTTCCAAACAAAGAAGTAAAAATAAGTTTTAACGATGTAATCATAGACTACATAATAGGAGAAAATCCTGCACAATTTAAGCTTGATTTGTATAATTCTTTGTTAAATGGAGATATAGATAAGTTTGTAGAAGTATTCAAAAGAATTTTTGCAAACATACCTTATACATACTCCCAATTTATAAAAGGATACGAAGGTTTTTATGCGTCGGTAGTATATGTATATCTGCTTAGTTTAGGTTTAGAGCTTGTTGCAGAAGATATAACAAATAAGGGCAGAATTGACTTAACTGTATTTATAGAAGACAAAATTTATATAATAGAGTTTAAAACTGTAAAAGAAAACGAAGAATGTAAAGCTTTATATCAGATAAAAGAGAAGAATTACTGTGAAAAATATCAAAACCAAGATAAAGAAATATACCTGATTGGTATATGTTTTAGTGAAAAAGAAAAAAATGTTATAAATGCAAAGTGGGAAAGAATTTAAAATGATAACAACAATAAAAAGTGGTGGAACCTTAGGAATAGATGGTATTCAAATTGATGTGGAAATTAGTCTATCTAAAGGACTTCCACAATTTCTAATTGTTGGACTTCCTGATACTGCAATAAAAGAAAGTAAAGAAAGAATAAGGTCAGCTATTGAAGCAACAGGTTATAAATTTCCTTTAAAAAAAATACTTGTTAATTTAGCTCCTGCAAATATTCCCAAACAAGGAACAATTTATGATTTACCTATTGCAGTTGGAATTTTATACCAGTCTGGAATTATAAATGAAGTAGAAGAAAATACTGCATTTTTAGGAGAACTATCTTTAGATGGAAAGTTAAGAAAGATTAATGGAGTTTTACCAATAGCAGTATCACTAAAAGAAAAAGGAGTAAAAAATTTAATTGTTCCTGTTAAAAACGAAGATGAAGCATCTTTTATTGATGGAATAAATATTTATGGATTTTCACATTTAAAGGAAGTTGTAGAATTTTTGAACAAAAGTTTAGAAAAATCTCCAAAAAAATCAAAATTTGAGGATTTAGCCTTAGAAAAACAATTTGATATAGATTTTTCAAATGTAAAAGGACAAACACTTGCTAAAAAAGCAATTCAAATTGCAGTTGCAGGATTTCATAATATTTTACTAATTGGTTCTCCCGGTAGTGGAAAAACAATGCTTGCAAAAAGAATACCTACAATCTTACCCCCTTTAAACTTAGATGAAGCACTGGAAACTACGAAGATATACAGTGTAGCAGGATTATTAGATGAACCAATAATTGCATATAAACCTATGAGATTTATTCATCACTCAACTTCTGATACAGCATTAGTAGGAGGAGGAACTTATCCAAAACCGGGAGAAATAAGCCTTGCCCATAATGGAGTTCTATTTTTGGATGAGCTTCCAGAATTTAAAAGAAATGCTTTAGAAGCACTAAGGCAACCTCTAGAAGATAGAAAAATTACAATCTCAAGAGCTAATGGTAAATTTGAGTTTCCAGCTAATTTTCAACTTGTGGCAACTGCAAATCCTTGTCCGTGTGGATATAAATTAGACCCAGAAAAACAATGTGTATGCACAGAAACCCAAGTAAAAAGATACTTAAAAAAGCTTTCAGGCCCCCTATTAGACAGGATAGATATAGTAGTTCAAATAATAAGACCAAAGTTAGATGAGCTTATGAGTAAAAATTTGCAAGAAGAAAATTCAAAAACAATAAAAGAAAAAATTATGAAAGCGATAGAAATCCAGAAGAAAAGATTTAAAGGCCTTCCAATAAAATATAACGCTCAAATGGATAGTGCATTAGTTGATAAATTTGTAGTTTTAGAGTCTGATGCAGAAAATATATTAAAAACTCTATCCCAAAGGGCTAACTTAACAGGAAGAAGTTTCTACAAAATTCTAAAAGTGTCTCAAACAATTGCAGATTTAGAAGGTTCTTCAAAAGTCAAAAAATCTCATATAATTCAAGCGTTTAACTTTAAAATAAATGATGAGCTATTTAATTAGAGGTTTCCTAGTTGCCAAGAGTTAAACACTATTTGATAAATGAGAGATACGAAGACCCAGGGATTTTTTTACAGGTTGAAAATACAGGAGATTATATACTTTTTGATATAGGAAATATCTACAAACTGGATAGAAGCCTCATAAAAAAAATTAATAAAATTTTTATTACTCATACCCATATGGATCATTTTATAGGATTTGATTATCTACTTCGTTTAAAACTTGGAAAACAGCAGATAGTAGAAATATTTGGTATTTATCCAGTAGCAGAAAATATTTATCATAAATTACAGGGTTATATATGGAACTTAGTTGAATTTGAACCACAAATAATTTTTTTAGTTAAACAGTATAAAGACGGATACTTCTACCATTACAGATTTGATATAAAGAAAAAATTCAAAAAAGAGTTTATAAAAAGAACCAAGGCAAAAAACAACACAATTTATGAAAATGAAAACTATAAAGTAAACTTTGCAGTTTTAGACCACAAAATTCCAATTTTAGGGTATAGTTTCGTTTTTCCAGATAGATTAAAGCTAAATAAAGAACTAATAAAAGAATTACCACTAAAAGGCAAAGAAATAGGAAAACTAAAAGAATTTCTAGAAAACCCTAAAAATTGTAAAAAAAGGCTAAAAATAAAAAACAAGTATTACACTTACGATTTTCTAAAAAAGAGATACACATTTACCCAAAAAGGAATAAAAATCTCATACATTACAGATGTTTTAGGTTCAAAGGAGAATATAGAAAAGATTATTAAACTTGTTAAAGATTCAGATTATTTATATTGCGAATCAGTATTTTTAGAAAAAGATAGCGAGCAAGCGTCAAAAGTTTACCATTTAACAACAAAACAAACGGCAGAGATAGCAAAACTTGCAAATGTAAGAAATTTAGTTCCGTTTCATTTTTCAAGGAGATATGGAAAAAATACTAAGCTGATATTTAACGAATTATCAAAATTTTTAAAAGATACAGATATAAAAGTATACTAAAAAGGAGGTAATTACTTTGAAAACTGTATTACTTACAGGTTCAGCAGGATTTATTGGATGGAAAACTGCACAGTTTCTATTGGAAAGAGGATATCAAGTTATAGGGATTGATAACTTAAATGATTATTACGACCCAAAACTAAAACTTTGGAGAAAATCCCAGTTAGAAAAATACGGAAATTTTAAGTTTTATAAAGTAGATATATCAAATTTTGGAGCTTTAAAGATTTTATTTGATAGTTTTAATTTTGACTATGTTGTAAATCTTGCAGCAAGGGCTGGGGTTAGATACTCAATAAAAAATCCTTTTGTGTATATGGAAACAAATGCTACAGGAACTTTAAACTTACTTGAATTAATGAAAGAAAAAGGAATTAAAAAATTTGTTTTAGCCTCAACATCTTCTCTATATGCAGGTCAACCTATGCCATTTAAAGAAACTTTACCTGTAAATACTCCTATATCTCCTTATGCAGCTTCAAAAAAAGCAGCGGAAGTAATGGCTTATACATATCATTACTTATACGGTATAGATGTATCCGTAGTAAGATACTTTACAGTGTTTGGACCTGCTGGAAGACCTGATATGAGTATTTTCAGATTCATAAAATGGATTGACGAAGGAACTCCTATAAAACTATTTGGTGATGGCACTCAAGCTAGAGATTTTACATATGTTGACGACATTGCAGAAGGAACCATTTTAGCAATGGAAAAAGAAGTCGGATATGAAATTATAAATTTAGGTGGTGGTAGAAATCCTATATCTTTAAAAACAATAATAGAAAAAATAGAAAATTTACTTGGTAAAAAAGCAAAAATTGAGCATAAACCATTCAATAAAGCAGATATGAAAGAAACATGGGCAGATATAGAAAAAGCAAAAAAACTTTTAGACTGGGAGCCAAAAGTAGATGTAGATGAAGGATTAAAAAGAACTGTTGAATGGTATTTAGAGAATAAAGATTGGGTAAAAGATATTTCTTTAGAAGAGGGAGTTCAAAATATTTAAAAATTTACTTTAAAAAGTTTAGTAAAGATAAATCTTTATTTTGATTAAATGAGGCCAATAGTGCCTCATATGCTGTTCTTGTTTTTTCTAATTCTGTTATTACTGAAACATAATCTGCATCTTCAAATTTTGATATAAGCTCAAAAAATGCAACCTGTAGATATTCATTTTGAGGTTTAAAATCCTCTATAACATTTATTTGCGTTCCTATTCTTGACCTTCCTTGAGCTACCTTTTGAAAGCCTTTGTCAAATGTGTCTAAGATGGCTTCCACATTACCTATTCTTTTTTGTAAATTTCCTGAGCTATCTTGTATTGATATTATTTTATCAGGGTTATCTCCTAAAAGACCTAATCTATAAGTGCCATCTTTATCTTGATATACATATGCTCTAACCCCTGGGTTGTTCGGAGATTTATTTATTGCAAAAACAAGCTCTTCTAATGTTGAAGGATTTGTTGTTGTTGTATCCCCATCATAATTTATAGAAAAAGATTGTGTTCCATAGTTTATAGTTAAAGTTCCACTTTCTCCAGTCGCTACTATAGGGTCTGTTGGTGAATTGTATCCCATTTCTGAATAATATCCATGAAGTTTTATAATATCTCCAAAACTACTAAAACCTCCAACATTTTGAAGTAAATCTCCGGTATCTGAAACTTCAACAGGTGTTGTTCCATCACTTCCTGCAAGCCCAAGATATTTTCTTCCTTCATTATCTGTATAAATAAAAGCAGCAACTCCCGGGTTTGATGTAGATGTGTTTATTTCATTTACTATTTCCTGCAAAGTTGTAGAGGTTGTAGTATTTGGGTCAGCATCATAATTAATCGTAAATGTGCTACTTCCATATTTTATAGTTAAAGTTCCTGATGTTGAAGCTACTGGTGAATTTTCTGAAGTAAATCCATTTTTAGATTTGTATATATTAAGCTCGTTTCCATCTATTATATTAATAATGTCATCTAAAGCCTTAACAATTCCTATTTTTTGGGAAGCTTTATTTGTAGTAGTGTCATAAACTCCAGAATTTAAAGTTCCAAGATATTCTATACCATTGAAAGTTGTATTAAGTTCCACTCCCTTTGATACAGGAACTTTAGTTTCTAAGCTTTCGCCTTGATAAATAGCAGAGTTATTAAATGGGTCTTTCTGGGCTTTTACTCCACCAAATAGTCTTGAATCTCCTATGCTAACATTCGCCTGTTTAACTATATAGTCTCTAACAGACTGGAAGTAATCTCTCAAAATTTGAGCATCTTCTGCATCCATAACACCTGTATTTAGAACTTGGACAATATGAACTCTCGCTTCTTGAGATGCATCTACAATATTTCCAAGTGTACTTTCTGCAACATCAAGAATTGTTTGGACTTGGTCCATATTACGGTTATAGGTGGCAAGTGTATCAGTTATTCTTCTAAGTCTTTGAGCTTTTACCGTATCAACTGTGTTATCAGATGGAACAAGTAATTTCTTGCCTGATGAAAGCTGGTTTGTATACTTTGCCAGCTTGTTTTCTTTTATTTCATTATTCCTTATAAATGTGTTGTAAAACGATATATCAGGCACTCTCATTATTTTCCACCTATAACCGCTTTAAGCTAGCATTTATTATCGGAAGTGCAAAAATATTTTTTAGATTTCCTTTCCAAAATTATCTTCCCTTTCTTCACCAATTTTTTCAAGTTTAACATTTGTAATACTATTTAATTGTTTATCACTATCAAATTTTATGTGAATATAATTCCCTGTCAATCCTACTTTTTTACCGTTTTTTTCTGCAAATATTAATACTTCTAAGATTTTGTCTAAAAACCTTTTTCTAAACTCTATGTTTTTCTTTTGAGATATTTCTCTTAAAATTCTTGTTCTTTCTTTTTTTTCTTTAGGATTTACTAAATCTCCTATTTTAGTTGCGGAAGTTCCTTCTCTTTCTGAATAGGTAAATACATGAATATAAGCAAAAGGAAGTTCTTCAATAATTTTTAAACTTTCTTCAAAATCTTGTCTACTTTCTGTTGGAAAACCAGTTATTACATCTGTCCCAATTGCCGTTTCTGGTCTTCTTTTGACAATTTTATCTACAGTATTTATATACTCACTTAATGTATAGTCTCTTTTCATATCTTTTAAAACTTTATCATTAGCAGATTGTAGTGATAAATGAAAATGTGGAGCTATTTTTTCTTCTGAGGTTATTAAATCAAGTAGATTTTCGTCAATTTCTGAAACATTCATGGAAGATAACCTTATTCTATATAACCCATCTATCTTTATTAAATGTTTTAAAAGTTCATATAAATTTGCTTCTTTGTGGTCATATCCATACTGGGATAACTGTGTTCCTGTTAGAACTATTTCTTTATATCCTTTATCTACAAGAATTTTAACCTGATTTATAATTTCTTTGGGTTTTGCGCTTCTAACTTTTCCCCTTGCAAAGGGAATAATACAAAAACTACAAAAGCTATTACAGCCTTCTTGAACCTTTAATATTGGTCTTGCACCTTCAAAAAATGTACTAATTTGAAAAGTTTCAAAATGATTTTGTCTAAAAATGTTGTCTATAAAAACTTTTTCATTTCTTTTTTCATTTATAAAATTCTCAACAATTTCATAAACAGCAGTTTTATGAGAATTTCCAATTACAAGGTCTATTTCTTCTATTTGGGCAAGTTTTTCTGGGCTAACCTGTGCATAACAACCTGTTGCCACGACAATCGCATTTGGATTTCTTCTTTTTGCTTGCCTTAAAACTTTTCTTGATGTTCTATCTGCATCGTTTGTAACTGTGCAAGTATTTACAACATAAACATCTGCAATATCTTCAAAGTTAGTCAATGTATAACCATTGTTTACAAATTTTTCTTCTAAAGCAGAAGTTTCAAACTGGTTCATTCTACAACCTAAAGTTGCAAAAGCTACTTTAAGATTTTTCATCTATTTGCCTGCACCTAAAAAGATTTTATGTAGTAAATACTTGCACAGTTACAAACGATGCAGATAGAACATCAAGAAAAGTTTTAAGGCAAGCAAAAAGAAGAAATCCAAATGCGATTGTCGTGGCAACAGGTTGTTATGCACAGGTTAG
>QNYP01000142.1 GCA_003978675.1 Hydrogenothermus sp. | reverse complement strand
GTAAGCCTCAAAAATATTCTGTATTGGAGAAGGTATTAATTTTGGAGTTTTTGCAAATACCGCAAATATACCAAAAACGACCGCCATTTCAAGTAAAGCCATCCATATATGGTTAGTATAAAGTCCTTCCAAGGCTTCCTCCATTGTGGTTTTTACTTGAAATGGCGGTCGTTTTTGGTATATTTGCGGTATTTGCAAAAACTCCAAAATTAATACCTTCTCCAATACAGAATATTTTTGAGGCTTACATAGACTTTGCTAAAAATATGATTGAAGAAAATATGGGCAAGAAGGGAATGAAATATTTCCCTTTAATTGCAGGAATTGGATTATTTGTATTTTTTGGTAATCTCCTTGGTATGATACCTGGGCTTGAATCCCCAACAGCAAATATAAATACCACATTGGCAATAGCTCTTTTAGTATTCTTTATTTATAATATAGAAGGTATTAGGGCACAAGGATTAGGAAACTATATAAAACACTTTTTTGGTCCAATTAAATGGATGGCTCCATTATTCTTTGTTTTAGAAATAATTTCTCATTTAAGCAGACCTGTAACTTTAGCACTTCGTCTATTTGCTAACATGACAGGTGGAGAAATATTAACAGTTGTTTTAATATTCTTAGTTCCATTACTAGTTCCATTACCAATTATGTTTATCCACTTTTTCCAGGTATTTTTACAGACTTATGTATTTATGATATTAACTACTGTTTATATAGCTACGGCGATTAACGAAGCTGAGCATTAATAAGAGGTAAGAAAAGTGATAAAGGTGGAAAAGGTTTTAGTAAACATTGACCTGTCTGCAACAGCTATCAAGTCCGTAGAATGGGCTAAAGAACTAGCATCTAAGTTTGGTGCAGAGTTGATACTGTTTTATGATATGGATGAAGTAAATGCCTTGGGAGATTATGCTAACCTATTTGCATTTCCTATTGAACCAGATTTGAAAGAAAAAACAAAAGAGAAAGTTAAAAAGGTTTTTGAAAAATACTTAGAAGACTTTAAAGGAAATTATAGATATGAATTTATTTGTTGTGGTAAAGGTAAACTTGCAGAATTTATAGAGCAAGAAAATATTACTGTTGCCGTTTTAGATGAAAAGTATTTATCTGTTGTTCCTAGTTTAAAATGCCAAGTATTGATAACAAAATAAAATTCTAAGGAGGTTTTACTTAATGAGAACATTTAAAGTATTCATGCTCTTACTCCTAGCAGCTGGAGCTTATACTGGTGCTTTCGCTGAACTTTCTAGCGGTGATGCTGATAAAATAGCGAAAGCAATATTCTATGGAGCTCTAGCGATTGGTGCTGGTGTAGCTATCGGTGCTGCTGCTGGTGGTGGTGGTGCAGGTTTAGGTTCTGCTGTTCAAGGTGTTATTGAAGGAATGGCTAGAAACCCTAACATGGGACCTAAACTCTTAACAACTATGTTTATTGGTATGGCTCTTATAGAAACATTCGTTCTTTATGGATTCTTAATTGCTATTATCTTCCTCTTTACAGGAATATACGACGGTTCTGCAGGATTTAGCAGAGGATAATTTGTAAATCTTTGTTATAATAAAGACATTCATTGTAGGGCGTATCCTTAAAACAGGATGCGCTCTTTTTATTTTCTTTGTAATAATTACTAGGAGGTTTCAATAAATGCCAGAAAAAGTTCATAATAATTTGTCTAATAGAAAAAGAAAAAGAACTTCTGGGTTTTTAGCTAGGAAAAGAACAAAATCAGGTAGAAAAATTCTTGCTAGAAGAAGAAGAAAAGGAAGAAAAAGATTAGCAGTATAATTACAATAAAAAACTCAAAAGAGATAAAATATATACTAAAAAAAGGGAATAAGTTTTATACAAAACATTTAATTTTTCTCTATCAAAAGAATTCTCTGGGGTTTCCCAGATTTTCTTTTATAGTTTCAAAAAAGATATCTAAAAAAGCAATTGTAAGAAACAGAATAAAAAGAATAATAAAAGAGGCTATTAGGTTAAATTTTGGGAAATTAAAAGATTTGCCATTTGATATTGTAATTATAGCGAAAAAAGGATTGGAAAATAAAAAAACTTACCATTTGTTTGAAGATATGATTTTATTTTCAAAGCATTTAAAAGGTAAATTATGAAACAAATTTTTATAAAGTTTATAAAAATTTACCAAAAGGTTTTATCTCCTTTTTTAGGAAATAACTGTAGATATTACCCTTCTTGTTCTGAATATTCTATACAAGCGATAGAAAAGTATGGAGTGTTAAAAGGAATTCTTAAATCTATATGGAGAATACTGAGATGTAATCCATTTTCTAAAGGTGGTGTAGATTATCCTTAAAAATCAAGAAAAGAGGTAAGCGATGCTAGATAATAATCAGCAAGAAATGCAAAAAAGATTGATGATTTTTTTCCTTATTGTTTCTGCCTTCATGATAGGTTTTGGAATATTTCAAACTTTTACATCTACTCCAGCACAAAATAAAACACAACAAACACAAACCACAAGTGGTAATGAAGTACAAACTCAATCAACTACACAAAAAGTTCAAAAAGAAAAGGAAGATGCTTCTCAAGAGTCAAAGCCAACTTTAATAAAAACAACAGGCAGTTATGATTTAATCCTTACAAATCAAAGATTTAACAGTGATAATTTAAAAAATGTAATTGAAATAAATACATCTTATGGAAAAGTTCAAATTTCTAAGATTGGTGCCAGAGTAGTTTCTGTATATTTAAACCAGTATAAAATAGATGCTATTCCAAAAATTGCAAAAGATAACAAAGTTTTCCCAACAGAAATAATTACAACCGACCCAAGAATTACAGCTCTTTTAAATTTTTCTGAATATAAATTTAAGCAGGAAGGAAATTTATATATTTTTGAGTTAAATAGGGATAATATTTATATAAAGAAAATTTTCAAACTAAATGATGATGAGACTATATCAGTTTCTTTAGAACATAGAGGACTTGAAAATTTAGGAATTGCAACAATAAATGGTATTACACCTCCAGAAGAAGAATCATCATTTGGGCATAGAGGTTCAGTAATAAAAACAGACAAGCAATTAATAAAAATAGATGCAGATATCCAAACAACACAGATTATAAGAGATAACATACTTTGGGCAGGAGAAGAAAACAAATACTTCCTTCAAATATTAGCAAATAAAACTGGATTTTCTACGGTTTATGTTATTCCTATAGCCCAAAATACAACAATTACCCTTGCAGAAATTAAAGGTAATTTAGATGGATTTTTCTTTGGTGGTGCTAAATTATACTCACTTCTTGGTGAAATTACAGAAAAGTATAGAAAACTTTGGGATGTAGATTTAAATCTTAGAGAAACAATAGATTTTGGATTTTTTGGAATACTTGGAAAACCACTATTTTTACTTCTTCACTTAATTTACGATTTTATACCTAACTGGGGAATTGCCATAATTATTTTAACTATTATCCTTAGAATAGTTTTATTCCCTCTTAACCATAAGTCTTTAAAAGCCATGAAAAAAATGGCAGATTTAGCTCCAGAAATACAGAAACTACAGAAAAAATACAAAGATGACCCTCAAAGACTACAACAAGAGATGATGAGACTTTATGCAGAGCATGGGGCTAATCCTATGAGTGGTTGTCTTCCAATTTTAGCTCAAATTCCTATATTTATAGCTCTTTATAATGTTTTAATGGTTGCTGTGGAACTAAAAAATGTTCCATTTTTATGGGTTCCAGATCTATCAGAGCATGACCCATTTTATATTCTTCCTATACTGATGGGATTATCAATGATAGCTCAGCAATGGATAACTCCTAGTTCAGATAAAAACCAAAAATTTATAATGTATGCAATGGCAGGTATATTCACATTTCTATTTATGAACTTCCCAGCAGGTTTAGTTTTATACTGGCTTACTAACAATATTCTAGGATTAATCCAAAGTTTCTTTGTCAATAAAACAATGAATACAGAAAAAAAGTAGATGCTTAAAGAAGATACAATTGTAGCAAACGCAACCCCTTTAGTTCCCTCTGGGGTTGCTATTGTTAGACTTAGTGGAAAGAAAGCTCTTGAGATAGGAAAGACAATCTTTAAAACGAGCAAGGAAATAAAAGCTAGAGTAGCTTATTTTGGCAAATTTTACGATACTGAAAACAATTTAATAGATGAAGGACTGTTTTTGTATTTTAAAGCACCCCATAGTTTTACAGGAGAAGATGTTGTTGAGTTTCATACCCATGGAAGTATTCCAGTGGTAAAAAAACTTATAAATGAAGCTATAAAACTTGGTGCAAGGCTTGCCCAGCCGGGAGAATTTACAAAAAGAGCATTTTTAAATGGAAAAATAGATTTAACTCAAGCAGAAGCAATAGCACAACTTATAGAAGCAAAAACAGAGAAAGCTTCGAAAGTTGCATTAAATATATTGGAAGGGAAATTATCTAAACAGATTAAACAGCTAAGAGATAAACTACTACACATAGAAAGTCTAATAGAGGCTGAGCTTAATTTTCCTGAAGATGTTGATGAAATACCTCTTGAAACAATAAAGCCAGATTTAGAATTTGTGATAGAAAATATAAATAGATTGATAAAAACTTATAAAAAAGGTAGGTTAATAACAGAAGGGATAAAACTTGCTATTGTTGGAAGACCAAATGTTGGAAAATCTTCTTTGTTTAATGCATTTGTTGGTTATGAAAGGGCAATAGTTTCTGATATAAAAGGAACTACTAGGGATTTTATAGAGGAAGAATTTAATATAAAGGGTTTTCCTGTAAAGCTAATTGATACAGCTGGTATAAGAGAAGCTAAAGATAAACTAGAAAAAATAGGTATAGAAAAAGCAAAGGAAAAAATAGATGAAGCAGATATAATTTTATTTGTTTTTGATGCATCAGTTGGTATAACAAAGGAAGACAAACAGGTATTTAATGAGATAAAACATAAAAATGTTATTATAATAGGAAATAAAATAGATTTAGGTATTGAAGAAAACTCAATAAAGGATTATTTTAAGAATAAAGAAGTTATTTTCACAAGTAGTAAAACTCAAGAAGGTTTATCTCTTTTAGAAGAAAAAATTGTAGAAAAACTTGGTTTATTAGAAGATACAGACATAGACATTTATATAAATATCAGGCATTTACAAGCTTTAGAAAAAGCTAAAGAAATTTTAGAAAAAATTCTAAGTGAACTTTCTTTTTATGAATATCAAAAAGAAATTCTTATGTTAGAAATAAGGGAAGCAAACTACTATCTAAAAGAAATAATAGGAGAAATCCATACAGAAGAGCTACTTGGAAATATCTTTTCTTCTTTCTGTATAGGAAAGTAAAAAAACAAAGGAGGAATTGCCAGTTATGGCTAATATGGCATTAGAAAACATAACTTTAGAGGATTTAAAAAAGTTAACTCTTTCTGAACTTCAAAAACTTGGTAAAGAGATAGGTTTAAGCAGAACAACTGGCTTAAAAAAGTCAGAACTTATTACGAGAATCTTAGAAAAAAAGGCAACAGAGGAAGGTCTTGATTTTATAAAAGGCGTCTTAGAAGTTTTACCTGAAGGATACGGTTTTATTCGTTCTATAGAAAATAACTACCAACCTCATTCGACAGATATATATGTATCCCCTTCTCAAATAAAGAAATTTGGTTTAAGAACTGGAGATTATATAATTGGTATAGCTAGACAACCAAAAGAAGGGGAAAAATACAGAGCATTAATAAAGATAGAGGCTGTTAACACTGTAGAACCTGAAAAAATAAGAAGAAGGCCTTTATTTGAGAAACTCATTCCATTTCACCCTACAGAAAGATTTAACCTTGAGTATGACCCTTCAGATTTGTCTACTAGGGTAGTAAGTTTAATATCACCAATAGGAAAAGGACAAAGGGGATTAATTGTAGCTCCTCCTAAGGCTGGAAAAACAGTTTTAATACAAAAAATAGCAAAAGCTTTAATTGAAAATCATCCTGAAACCCACATAATTATTTTACTTATAGATGAAAGACCAGAAGAAGTTACAGAAATGAGAAGAATAGTTGGAGAAGGAGCAGAAGTTGTTGCATCTACCTTTGATGAACCTCCAGAAAAACATATGCATTTAGCAGAATTAATTGTAGAAAGAGCAAAAAGGCTAGTTGAAAATGGACAGGATGTTGTTATTCTTTTAGACTCAATTACAAGATTATCTAGAGCTTCTAATGCAATTACACCACCTAGTGGTAGAGTTTTATCTGGTGGTATTGAAGCAACAGCTTTACAAAGACCTAAAAAGTTCTTTGGAGCAGCGAGAAATATAGAAGATGGTGGTAGTTTGACGATTCTTGCAACTGCACTTGTTGAAACTGGTTCAAAAATGGATGATGTTATTTTTGAAGAATTTAAAGGAACTGGTAATATGGAACTTTACCTAGATAGAAGACTTATGGAAAGAAGAGTGTTCCCTGCAATAAACATACCTAAATCAGGAACAAGAAAGGAAGAACTTTTACTTGAAGACTGGGAACTTCAAAGGCTTTGGATTTTAAGAAAATTCTTATCTACAATGGATGAAGTTGAAGCAATGGAATTTTTATTAAGTAAGCTTGGTAAATTTAAAACAAATGAAGAGTTCTTAATGTCTATGAATACTTGATGAAAATATATATTCAGAATAAAATATTAGTTTGTCCATATTCTAAAATTTAACTAATTTATTGGAGGTAAAAGCATTGAAAAAAGATATTCATCCTACTTTAGAGCCAACTAAGTTTATATGCTCTTGTGGAAACCAGTTTGAACTTCTTTCAACAAAAGGTGGAACTGTTTATATTGAGGTTTGCAATCAATGTCATCCTTACTACACAGGAAAATTAAAGGCAAAACCATTCTTTTTAGAAATCCAAGGTGGTAAAGCAGAAGGATAATGAATAAAACAGTTATTGCTAAACTTGAAAGTATAAAGGAAAAGTTTAAAGAGCTTGAAGCTAAACTTTCTGCTCCTGAAGTGGTAAGTAATCCTAAAAAACTTCAGGAGCTTGCTAAGGAACACAAAGAGCTTGGTAATATAGTTAAACTTTATGAAGAGTATAAAAAAACGGAAAAAGAAATAAAAGATACAAAAGAGCTTTTATCTGAATCAACAGATGAAGAAATGAAATCTCTTGCAGAGGAAGAACTAGAAAGTTTAAAGAAAAAACTTGCAAAATTAGAAAAAGATATAGAGATAGCTTTACTCCCTAAAGATCCTAATGATGAGAAAAATGTAATTTTAGAAATTAGACAAGGAGCAGGTGGAGAAGAAGCTGCCCTTTTCGCAGGTGAACTTTTTAGAATGTATCAAAGATATGCAGAAAGAAATGGTTGGAAAGTTGAAATTTTAAGTATACATCCAACAGATAGAGGAGGAATTAAGGAAGTAATTGCTTTAATTAAAGGGCAAGGTGCTTATTCAAAGCTAAAATATGAGAGTGGAGTTCATAGAGTTCAAAGAGTTCCTGAGACAGAAAGTTCAGGGAGAATTCATACTTCAACAGCAACAGTAGCAGTTCTACCAGAAGCAGAAGAGGTTGATATAGAAATTAAACCTGAAGATTTGAAGATTGAAACTATGAGAGCGTCTGGTGCTGGTGGACAGCACGTAAATACAACTGATTCAGCTGTTAGAATTACACATATACCAACAGGAATTGTTGTTTCCTGTCAGGATGAAAGGTCTCAGATACAAAATAGAGCAAAGGCAATGCAAATTTTAAGAGCGAGACTGAAAGATTATTACGACAGAATAGAAAGAGAAAAAATAGAAAAAGAAAGAAAATCTCAAGTTGGAACTGGAGATAGAAGTGAAAAAATCAGAACTTATAACTTCCCACAAAACAGAGTGACAGACCACAGAATAGGATATACATCTCACAGAATACATGAAATTTTAGATGGAGAGCTTGACGAAATTATTGAACAATTAGCATTAAAAGAACAAGAAGAAAAATTGAAATCCCTAACATAAAACTACTTGTGCGCCCGTAGCTCAATTGGATAGAGCACGTGACTACGGATCACGAGGTTGCAGGTTCGACTCCTGCCGGGCGCGCCATTAAATATCATCAAAAAGTTGCAAAATTCCTGAAAACTCTTATATTTAAAAGAAAAATCCAAGGAGGGATTTATGAAAAAAAACGCTTTACTTTTAGTTATTGGTTCTTTGATAGGTGCAGTTGGAACTTATGTTGCTTTAAACAAGAAAGAAGAAATTTTAAAAAAGCTTTCTGAAATTGAGGAAACTCTAAAAGATGCTCAATTAACAGAAAAAGTAAAAACTTCTATTTCAGAAGCAATAGAAAAGCTTAAAACATTAGTTTCTAAAGGTGAAACCTTATCAGAAGAGGAGAAAGCTAAAACATTAGAAGAGGTTGAAGAAAAAATTAAAAAATTAGAGGAAGCTATAGAAAGTGAAAGTTAAATCATACTGGTGCCTTTTTGGCACTGCATTTTATTATGTAGATAAATTTAAAACTCAAAGTCAAGGTCATTGAAAATTTTATATATGTTTTTATTGTGAAATTCTTTAAACATTGGATACTTTCTCCATTTATTATTGTTTAATTTTTCCTTAATTTCATCGTAGAAAAGACCTTCATCTTTTAGTCTTGAAATCTCATTTCTTAAAAAGGATATGTATTCATAAGTAAATTTTATAGCTTTTTTGTCTAATGGTTTGTTATGTCCGTTATAAATTTTTGAAATTTCCATTTTTTTAATTTGTTTAAGAACCTTTAGCCAATTTTTACTATTTGAATGCTTATCTCCAATAAATGGAATTCTATTATAAAAAACAATGTCCCCTGCAAAAAGTTCCTTTGTTTCTGGAATGTATATTAGAATATCTGTATGTGTATGGGTATTTGGTAAAGGAAAAATTTCAAAAGTTAGATTTCCTACTTTTATTGAAGTTTTTTTATCTATTGGAATGTTAATATTTAAAAATTCAACATTTTTAAATAAGTTATCAAAAGTTTTATTTAGCATTTCTTTGTAATTTTCCATATTTGAATTTTGGATGTCTTTTTTTAAGTTTTTGTGTGCAACTATTTTTGCTTCTTTATAAGCAGACATGCCAAAAGAGTGGTCTAAATGGTAGTGGGTTATTATTAAATACTTTACAGGAATATTTTTTATATTTTTTAACTGTTTTATGAACTGTTTCGCAAGTTTCGGACTGGAGAAACTATCTATAACAACCCAACCTTCATTAGTTAATACCCCATAGGCGTTGGATATAAATCCTCCATTTTCTTTAGAAGGTAGACCTGTTTTCCCAAATGTAGCGTAAGTATTCTTTGATACTTTTTCTATTTGGAGTGCAAAAGTTTTAATTATAGTTGTTAATAATACAATATAGATAATTAACAACTTCTTATTAACCATGTTATTAGAAACCTCTTGACTTTTGTTTTTTTCACAATTAA
>QNYP01000143.1 GCA_003978675.1 Hydrogenothermus sp. | reverse complement strand
TTTCAAAATCTTCAAAAGATTGATAATTTTTTTTTTATTTCTTTTTAATATGGTTAATATTAGTTTTTTCATGTGAGGAAAAAAAGGAAAAGCCAAAAGAAGAAAAGAACATAGATTACATATTTGAAATACAAGAAAGAATAGCAAGTATAGTGGAGAAAACAAACAACTCTATTATTACTGTTATTTCCTCACCAAAACATATAAAAAATTATCAATCTTTTGAAGATTTTGAAACAAACACTTTAGGTTCAGGTTTCGTGATAGAAAAAGATAATAACTTCCTTTATATTCTAACAAATGCTCATGTTATAGAAGGTAAAAATATAAAAGTAATTTTTAATAAAGATTATCAAAAAGTTGCAAAACTCGTTGGGAAAGATGATAAAAGTGATATAGCAGTTTTAAAAGTAGAAATTGATGAGGAATTAAAAAATATAAAACCTTTAAAGGTTGGAAGTTCTAAAAAGTTAAAAGTTGGCTATTTTGTTTTATCTGCAGGTAGTCCTTATAATTTAGGACATACCTACACATTTGGTATAGTTTCTGCACTTCATAGAAACCTTGGTTTTTCTGCTTATGAAGACTACATTCAAACAGATGCTCCAATTAATCCGGGAAATTCTGGTGGGGCTCTTCTAAATATGAATGGTGAAGTAGTTGGTATGAATATAGCTGTTGTTCAATCTGGTGAAGGTATTGGTTTTGCTTTACCTATTGAAACAGTTTTAGACATTTATAATCTGATAAAAAAATATGGAAAAGTTCCAAGAGGTTGGCTTGGTGTTTTAGTTCAAAAACTTTCCAAAAAAGCCCAAAAGAAACTTGGAGTAGAAGAAGGAGTTGTTGTAATAAAAGTGTTTAAAAATTCCCCTGCAAAAAAGGCTGGTATAAAGGTAGGAGACATTATACTAAAAATAAATGGCATACCTATTACATCTCCTCAGAACTTAGCATTTTTCATACAAAGATTAAAACCAAATACAAAGTTAAGCTTAGAAATACTTAGGAACAATAAAGCAATGAAAATTGAGGTTATAATAAAAAGCTTTGAAAGTTCCAAATAACCATAGTTTTTCCTAAGTGGAACGAAATCTAAAAAAGAAGTTTTTTGTAATTCTAAATCTATGATTCTAAATTAAATATGGTTGCGGGATCAAATATGGTTGCGGGGGCTCGCCCGCAAACCGATTTTAACTTCACATATTCAAAACGGGAACGCTTTTTCATCAAAAGCGGATAATAATATATACAACCTGAATGTGAATGTCAAGGGGTATTTTTACTCAAATGTTCCCGGTATCATACTTGACCAGCAGTCCAGCAGTAATAAAGAGTAATAAAGTGCAGATAAGATAAATCCTATAGAATTTTTTGAAAGCATATTATCCATTATTGACAAGGTTTAATTATCTTTACTCTCTATATCAATCTTGTATTTTATCTATACGCTCTTTATTAAAGTAAAGATTATATCAAGTACATTGAGCAACGCCCAGATAGTTTTTATAAAACTCTTTTATACAGTGCTGTCTATAAATTTTTTATAAGTCTCTTTGCAATATTTTTCAATGTCCATGCTTTATCTCCTTCAATATATACAGCAATCTCGTGATTCTGAACAAGCCCTCCTCCACTTATGTTTGCAGAACCAAGGATAGCTCTCTTACCATCAGATACTATTAATTTTGCATGCAGCGGGGAATCTCCAGAATGGAAATATAGATTAAAATTGTCATATCTGTCTAATTTTTTTAAAATTTCTATAGCTTTATTACTATGTTTTACAGAACTTTCGAGAGTAAAGTGAACCCCAATTTTTTTCATTAAAAGTTCTTCAAGTTTCGTCCAGAAATTATCTGGCTTACTTGATACTGTATACATCATAATATAAAGGTCGTGTTCTGTTTGATCTAACATTTCAAGTAATTTGCTCTCAATACTTATAATACCTTTTTCAACAAGAATATCCCCAGAAGACAGTATCATGATTTTATCTTTACTCATTCTTCTACAACCAGTCTTCAAATAGATTTATGTTCTCAATGAATAAATTTCTATCAAGCCATAAATTTCTATGATCACATGATGTTTCAGAAATAGCGGTACATGAATAACAAGATGCTCCAGCATATTTACCTCTACTAAATTTATTTTCTATACAGACAGGATCATTAGAACATGCATATGCCAGATTCACGATACGACTGAAAATCTTTTGCAACCTTTTTTCTTCTACAAGAGAAATAAGTCCTCCCATTGCACCTCCTTCATCTTCAGTGGCAGTATAGATTACTATACCACCTGATGGAGTTTCTCTATTTGTGTCTGTAATATAGATTTTCTCTCTTATAGAAGTAGATGGGTAACCAGAATATAAAGAAAGAGCTTTTATTAAAAGGTGAGCAAATGTATGGAGAAACACAAATGCAGGATGTAATTCATACTTTTCTTTTTCAATTTTAAATAAAAATCCCTGATTATATTCATCGTATCTCCTGTTAAAAGCCCTTAGCCATGAACTATAAGTCTCTGTTTTATTCAATTCAATTTTATCAAAATCGAAAAATATTCCTTCCCCTGTTATCATTATTGAAGGGAAATAATAGGTACCATCATCTCCTGTTTTAGATACAAGCACAGGTTTTCCTTTTTCCAGATCAAGTCTTCTATAGGCAACCTGTGTTTCCACAACTGTAAGTATATCTATTGGTGTTACAGATAAAAACTTTTTGGAAATCGTTCTATTTGAATTTATTTCTAAATATTTTCTCCCTGTTTCAGGCAGATCTTCTGATTTGCCTATACGTATTCCTTCTTTTAGATTTCCGTACTCAATGTCTATTATGTCCCTGAAAGTGTAAGATTTATTCTCCATTTTCTTTATATACTCAAGACGTCTCTTTAGAGAAGGAATATTTTTTTTAATCTTGACAAGTCTGTTATACTCCTCTTTAGACAATCTTTTTTCCTGAAGAGCTTCATCAATAATATTTAAAAATTCCTCTTTTAGTTCGTCGTCGGATAAACGACCTTTTTCATAAAATTCAATAGTTTTTAAAATTTCTGCTGATAGCCCCACATTTGAAGCAAGAATACTGCCTACTTCATCAGAACGAGGCCATACCATAAATATAGATTCAACCTCTGGAATTCTCAGATTTGAAGCCATACGCAGGACTATACTGGCTTTTTCCTTGCAATTTTCATTAAATTCTTCACCAGCTTTAGCCCATGGTTTTTCTTTTTCTGGAAAACGACCTGTACATTTTAATTCTCTGTTATACAGATCACTCAATTTTATTGACATATTGCATTTTTTACATTTTATTTTTGTTTCTGCTGTTCCAGTTCCCGGTCCTTCCCACTTAAAGTGTGTACTGTTACACTTTATTTTTCTTACAGGTTTACCATTTTTATAAATCGTATGAACTTCGGTATCCCATTGAATATCATCCAGATGACCATTTTTACATGCCTGTATAAATCTTATAGGAGTTGAATTAGTCGGTCTATTACCTCTACATTCAGGACAATCTCTCTGTTCATTGGGTTTAAATTTCCATAAATTTTTATGAATAGGACATAAATACCATTTCTGAAAATTTTTTGCAGAAAACCTTACAGCAGATCCTTCGCTGGAAAATGGCAGTTCAAATACCCTGACCCTTAAGTCTTTTACATCTATATCCGTACCTGCATATTTTTTCATAATAGATTTAAGGTAACTTTCCAGAATAGGGTCTTTAATAAGGTAGCCATTCTTTAAAAAATCAGGTGGATTACTTCCCGTATTGAAAGAGAGAATAATTGCAGGGGTTCTGGGAGTTTCTATTATTGCTCCTGGTCCGTATGTCCTTATAAATTGAGATCTTCTTACTTCCATTATCCTGTACCCTCCCTCAATAAAAAGATATATCTATTTCAATTGTATCCTCAATATTTCTTAAAGAATTTGGGACACGACGATATACTACAAAATCTTCATTATTCTTTTCATGTTCTAAATCTCCAAGGATCACAGGATTTTTAACCTTATAATATTCAACAAACAGCAGATTATTACTGATTCTGGCAAGTTTTTTCCATTTATCAAGCCCCTGATATTTATCTCTAATAATAGCTTCGAGCTCAGATTCATCTATTCTTGCAATTTCGGATTGATATCTGTTTCTTTCTAATAAGGTATTGGCTGCCCTATTAAAGTCATCCTGAACATCCTTCCTGTGATCCCACTCTTTAATCTGAACTGGAGATGTATTTGAAACCCAGTATGTCTCCATATTTCTGGAGTTTCTCATGATTCCTACTATAACAGGACCGTTTCCACGATAAACAGCACCTTTTGAAAATGGAAATACAGATACTTCTTCTACATATCTATATAGAGCCAGATGATAACCGGCAAAAAATTCATAATGACTCAGGTCCCGCGGTCTTGTCGATCTATAAAATGTAATAACAAGAGCCGTATTCTTCCTTCCGACCCTTCCAGTCGCCTGTATATATGTTGCTGTAGTCTTGGGTTGACCATTCATAACCATAAATCTTAAATGAGGAATGTCAACTCCTGTACCAAATACAGAAGTTGTTATTATGAAATGAGGATTTATTTTTTCTTTTTCCAGTTGCTCTATTAATAAGGATATCTCATCTGAATCCATACGCGATGATAACTCAAGTATATCCGTTTTTTCAGGAAGTCTATCTTCATTTTTAAATCCTAAATCTTTTGTAAGCCTTTCCCTGATATCCTGTTCGAGGATTCTTCTACCACCTGCAAGTTCCCTGACTGCGTTATAATATCCTACAATAGAATTATTATTTCCCTGCATTCTATCAGACATCCACAGTCGTGCATATAATCTTACCTGCGGAGTCAGAGGACCTTTCCCCGGAGACATAAGCCCGATATAAATTTTCCCGGGTACATTTTCATCTGAAAGTATTTTATCCAGAGAAGGTGTTTCTATTTTTGAGAAAAAGTTATCATTTATATTGAGACCAACAGGTGGAAACTGAAATGCTTTTCTTAAAAACAGTGCATCTGTCTGATATTCTGCATGCTTTATTGTAGCTGTCGATGCTATATACTTCAGTTTTTTATTATCAGTATTTTCTCCACATAGTTCATCTACAATTGTTTCATAAAGGCCAGCAAGAGACCCAAGAGGTCCTTCTATCAGGTGAAGTTCATCCTGAATGACAAGTTCCGGAGGTTCTGGTTTTTTTACAGACATACTGTATGGAATTGCATCAATATAATCTCGTCTTATATCCTTCCTTGCAGAATAAATTGCTCCTTTTCTATAAAAACCATATAATGGATGATAAAAATCAACGTTACCAAATATTGAGCCTGTAGCTGGTTCAAAGGGAAGTCTGGCAAACTTATCTACCGTTGATATTATAATGGATGGTAATTTTGAATAAATTTGCTCATCTACAAAATATGCTGGAATTGGAATGAAATTTCTTATCCAGGAAAAACTTCTAAATTCTGAGGTATTAAATATACTTATAAAACCAGAATTACCGTCAGCAGGTATATATTCATCCCACTCATACTGGTTAAGCGGGCAATCAATATCAGGACATAATATAGTAAAGTCTGCAATATTATCGTTCTGGTCTTTTGTTTCAATCTGGACTTCTCCCCAGGGAAAATAGCCAGGCTTATCTGGGGATAAAGACATTAACTCAACATCATATCCAAGTTTTTTTATTGCTGATTCCAGTTCTTCCCATATGTCAATAACATCTTCAGGTTTTAAAGAATAACCGCTACCGATCAATATATATATTTTCATACAGAAGATTTCTTCCTTTTCATCAACTTTTAAAAGTTTGTCGAGTTCAAAATCAAAATTATCTTTTTTTTCTATAAGACTCTTTAATGGTTCGATGAAATCACTCTCTATTTCTCCTCCAGAGAAATTATGAAGTTTAACAATAAAATTTAATCTTAATTCATTATCTATATTTTCAGCCAAAATTCCTTCTCCTGGAATTGAAAGATGTCCTCCACATACAGGGCACCTTGAAAGCAAAGCTACTTCCGGTTGGTTTTGTAGTTTTTTAATTTTATTTTCGTCTTTTTCTGATAGAGTGTCGTGACCTGCCAGGGTATTGTAAATAGTCAAATGTTTTTTAAGTAAAGCCAGAGCACCGTAAATTTCTCTATATCCATCTGTAGATCTGTACTTCAAAGTATGCAACTTATTTGGAGTGATAGCTCCTCCAACCCACAATCCGGCAGAAAATCTGTATTTTTCCCATACAAAATCATCTTCTACTTCCCCCCATTCAGGAAGCCATCCTTTCTTTCCGTATTTATTTGGTAAAACTCTGAGATATTCACATGCTGTGATTGTTTTCAATGTTCTTGTAAATTGCTGGACAGTTAGAAGTCTCAATGTATATCTGGATATTATTGCTGTTCCATACCCTATATCTTTCTTAATTCTTCTTCTGTAAGCAAGTAAAAAAGCAGATATTGCCAGATAGGCTTCAGTTTTTCCTCCACCTGTTGGTACCCAGAGAATATCAATATAATCTCTGTCTTCTGAAGCAGGATTAACAAGGGATTCCAGCGTCATCAGGAAAAATGCAAGCTGGAAAGGTCGCCATCTGAAGTTTTCTTTTTTATTCCATTCTTTCTGAACGATAGAAATTACCTTATTTGAGAAGTTAAAACATAACAGGACTTCTCTATCCTTTTTTAGGAGAGATATGCCTTTTTTTATCCTTTCATATACGACTTTGTGTTTATCAATGATTTTTGAAGCAAGTTCTGGATTTGATGTGCTGGAAATTTCTCTCTCCCTCTGTGATATCCAGTTTTCATACTTTTGCAAAAATAGTTCAAAATAATCATCCACCTTTTCAGGACTAATTTCAGATAGTTCTTCCGGGTCAAAATTAATACCATCAATAGAAAAATCAGGAATGCCCTGTGGTATAACAGGTAAAAATTCTGTTCTGAGATCACATTCAAGAAACTTTTTAAACTTCGCTTCATCTGAATTTTTAATCGTTTTACCGTCTATCCACATAAAATCAAATCTATCAGGGTTCTCCTGTACAGGATCAATTTCTTTCCATACGGCAGCACACATATTTCCTTTGGCCAGAGCCAGTATATTGCTTTCTGAGTATGGAAATTCATATATTTTTTCTTCTTCTTCCATTCCGGAATCTATTATTTTTGAATATAGATTTGATAGATTTCCCTGTTTAATCTTTATTCTTATCTGTGGCTGGAAGATAAGATATTCCGTTGGCGGATCAACACGGTCTTTATATTCATCTGGTACATCCGGTTCATTAATGAGATAAACAGAAATAAAAAATCTGCTGTCACTTTCAGGCCTTTTTTCTATTTTTAGCCGGAGTTTATTATCAGGTATATCTCTATTGATGTAAAATTCTTTTTTACTATCATCTTTCTCAAGTCGTATACCTTCTTCTATGTGATAGAAACTTTTCCTTATCCATTTCCTTTTAGAGTCCTCATCTTTCTTTGAACTATCAGATCCGCTTTCTTCATCCTCTTTTAAGGGAAAATATTTACCCCAAGTTATACACACATCAAACTCAATAATTCCATCAGTTTCCACAACAAAACTCAATCCAATACTGACTGGAAGTTTCTGTGGGTTGAGTACAGGATTAAGCAAGCTTGAAGAAAGAGGTTCTATGTCTGGAGAGGCTTCTATATCTTCTTCATCAAGCTTATCAGGCAAACTTTCATTCTCCGTAAAAGAATTGATTGTCGATCTGTGTTTTGAGGAAGACAGAATTCCAGTGATAAATTCATTTCTGGGATTTTGCGTTTCAAGAATTTCTTCTGGATTCAGATTTCGTGGGCCCAGTACATCGCAGTAGATATCCTTTATATAGTCAATTAATGCCATGACTACCCTCCCTGTGCCTGTTATAAAAACAGCAAATATTTTCAAAAGGACACTTATTGCAGTCTGGATTTTTGGGTTTACATACAAGTGCCGCGAAATCAATAAGAACATAGTAAAAAACTCTTGGGTCGTTCTTATATAGAAAACAGTAAATATAATCACGAAACAATCTGCTTCTCCTTGAAGAATCAGTTATTTTCAGACAGAACAATCTTCCGGTCACACGAACAATATTTGAGTCAAGAAGAGGTAATGGAGTGTTTAGTGTAAAAATAATAACTGCTGCTGCTATATAGTCTCCTATTCCTGGTAATGATTTTAATTCTTTATAATTGAGTGGAATATTGCCTCCATATTTTTCTCTCAGTATTAAAATCATCTTATTAAATAATTCCTGCCTCCATCTCCATCCAAGTGATTGTAGTAAAGGTAATATTTCTTCTTTCTTTGCTTTTAATAGGCTCTTTATTTCTGGAAATTTTTTAATGAAATCTTTATAAATTTTTTCAACCTGTGAAGAATTAGTTCTGTGCAGAAAGGTTTCGGCTATCAGCACTTTATAAGGATCTTTTTCAAACCTCCAAGGATAAACTCTTTTATGATCTTTCCACCATGAAAAGAGTTTTTCATGAAAATATTTAACATTAAATTCATCTAACAAAGCTTTACAATTTACACTTGTTTTTTTCATCTTAATAATATTGTTTTAAATAACTCCCCGATAAGGTAAGAAAAATCTGGACTTACTGCATCAGCAATCATCTGATATCTCATACCTTTTCCCATTCCTTCAGGAAATGCAAAATCATCTTTAAATCCAAAAATTGCTTCTGCCTCTCTTATAGATATTGTCCTTTTAGGTCCACCATTATTAAATCCAGGATGCAGGATATAAGTTTTCATGATATTTCCAAAAGATGGAGAAGGCTTATTCCAGTCAAGAATATACCAGCCAAATTTTCCAGTTTCATATTTATCCAGATATTTATCTATTGTTTTGAGATTTGGCCATTCATGATCTGGAACTTCTTTTTCTTCTTTATTTCTATATTTTTCTATAACATGTTTTACAGTTTTTGGAGAATTTTTTGATTTAATAAGAAGTTTTTCAAATTGCTTCCGTGCACTTTTATTTTTATAAAATCCAAAAGCAAAATATCTTTCTCTTGCTATTGCAGCTCCAAAATCTGAATACTTGATTTTAGTTTCATATATACTGTAGCCATGAGCTCTAAGTTTCCTTATAAATTTTCTTAAAGCTTCATCTTTTCCTACAGGAACAACATTCTCGAATACAAAAACCGCCGGCTTGATTTCCAGAACATGTAAAAAATACTTTTCCATTAAAACAAAATCCTCATGAGAAGATCCTCGCTTTTTTAAGTTGAGCGTAGACCAAGGTTTACAGGGAGAACCTCCTACTATAATATCTGGATCTTCTTCAAAAACAAAATCATTTTTTAAATCTTTTATGATAGCTTTACCAATTTTATTTTTTTTAAAAATCTTTTCTACCCAGTTATTTATGTCAACACCAATGATTTCATAGCCAGCTTTAGATAATCCATAGGAAAATCCACCCATCCCACAAAAAAG
>QNYP01000136.1 GCA_003978675.1 Hydrogenothermus sp. | reverse complement strand
TTTGTGGATTTGCACCCAAGTTTGCTTCCTGCAATGCCTTTTCAATAGACTTTACTGCATTACTATCCCATGTTTGTATAAGTGTCTATAAATGGGAGGTAGATAATGCTACAGGACTTACTAAAAGAAGCAGAAAGCAGAATGAAAAAAGTAGTAAATAAATACAAAGAGGAGTTAAAAGGTGTAAGAACCGGAAGAGCCTCAACATCTATTGTTGAAAATATAGAAGTTGATTATTATGGGGCTAAGACCCCTATAAAACAGCTTGCAACGTTAACTACTCCAGAACCAAATCAGATACTAATACAAACATGGGATAGTAATGCAGTAAAGTCTATTGAAAAGGCATTGCAGGAAGCAAACTTGGGTGCAAATCCACAAACAGAAGGAAACACTATAAGACTAATTCTACCTCCTATGACTGAAGAAAGAAGAAAAGAAATAGTTAAGCAAATTAACAAAATAGCTGAAGATTTCAGAATAATGGTTAGAAACATAAGAAGAGACATAAAAGAAGATATAGAAAGCCTAAAAAATGAAGGATTTTCTGAAGATGATATTAAAAAAGCCTTAGACCAACTACAAAAAATTACAGATAAATACATAAAAGAAATCAATCAGCTCACGCAAGATAAAGAAGAAGAGGTTCTTTCAATCTAATCTTCTTGAAATCCTAAAATAAAAGAGTAGATTTTAAATTTTAGAGGTAAAAATTTTAAGGAGAGGTAGTTTACTTTGGATATTGTTGAAAGAGTAAAGGAGCTTCTTATACCTATTCTAGAAGAAAAAAAGCTAAAACTAGTAGATATTGAATTTATTAAAGAGGGTAAACCTGTTCTTCGTATATATATATATAATCCAGAAGGAACTACTATAGAAAACTGTGAATTTGTTAGTAGAAGAATAGGTACTATTTTAGATGTAGAAGACCTTATACCATATTCATATACACTTGAGGTATCCTCTCCTGGTTTGGATAGGAAGCTTAAAAATAAAGAAGAATATGAGATTTTTAAAGGTAGAGATATAAAAATATTTACAAGTGAGCCTATTAATGAGAAAAGTTTTTTCAAAGGGAAACTACTTGGATTAGAAAATGAAGATGTAAAAATAGAAGAAGATAATAAAGAAATAAAAATACCTCTGGAAAAAATAAATAAAGCACAGCTAGATTTTTAGACTACCTTAGGAGAGTAAAATGGCAGTAAAACTAAAAAATGTTATAGAAGCAGTAGCAAAAGAAAAAAATGTTCCTGAACATGTAATAGAAAAGGCTTTAATAGATGGTATAAGAACTGCTGTAAGTAAAGAGTTTGGATATAAGGGAAATGTTCGTGTTATTTTTGATAAGGAAAATGATGAGCTTAAAGTATTTTTAAGAAAGAAAGTTACGCCATTTATAGAAAATCCTAAAAGGGATATATCATTAGAAGAAGCTAAGAAAATAGACCCATCTGCAGAAATTGGAAAATTTGTTGATGTGCCTTTATCTTTAGAAGACTTAGGAAGAATAGCTTTGAACGCTGCAAAAGATGTAATATCTAAGAAGGTCTCAAAGGTAGAAAAAAACATTTTATACAAAGAATACAAAGAACTTGAAGGGAACGTAATAAGTGGAATAGTTAGAAGATTTGAAGGGAATGATATCATTGTAGATTTAGGAAGAATAGAGGCAGTTTTACCAGAAGAAGAGCAAATTAAAAAAGAAAAGTACAAAATTGGAGATAGAGTAAGAGCTTTAATTTTAAAAGTTATAAAAGATGGAAAATATAATGTTTATGAAAAAGGAAGATTAAAAAGAGTAATAAGAGGAGAAAGCCCATTAATAATACTTTCTAGAACACATCCTGATTTTCTAAAAAAATTAATAGAAATAGAAGTGCCTGAAATACAAGAAAGAGAAATAGAAATAAAAGCAGTTGCCAGAGAGCCTGGCGAAAGGGCAAAAGTTGCGGTGTGGACAGCGGATAAAAACATAGACCCTGTTGGTGTTGTTGTTGGTTTAAAAGGGGCTAGAATACAAAATGTTTCAAATGAGCTTTCTGATGAAAAAATAGATGTTATACAGTGGGATGAAGACCCTGCAAGATTTATTATGAGGGCACTTGCTCCATCTAAGCCTAAGAAATGGAGACTATTAGAGGATGAAAAAAGAATAGAAGTTGCAGTTCCTAAAAATGAGCTCTCACTGGCTATTGGAAAAGGTGGAATAAATGCAAAATTAGCCCACAAACTTACAGGTTGGCATATAGATATATTAAGTGAGGAAGACTTTGAAAGACTGCAACAGCTTGAAAGATAGTAATATACCAATAAGAACTTGTGTTATTTGTAAAAAAAAAGTTATAAATATGATTTAGTAAGATTTGTGGAAAAAACAAGGGAAATAGACCCTCTACAAAGAAAAGGTGGTAGAGGGTTTTATATCTGCTTAGATTGTTTGAATAATAAGCAAAGGGCATTGAAAAAAGTAGAGCTTTCTAAAGAAGAGCTTTTGAATAAGCTTGAAAAACAAATAATAAACCAGATACAACTAGGTTGGAGAAGTAGATTAGTTAAAATAGGATTAGAAGATACATTAATGCAAATAAAAAAAGGGAAAAAAGGTATAGCTATACTTGCAAAGGACTTTTCAGATAGGTCAAAAAGGAAGTTGTTTAATGTGTTTAATGGTAAATATTTTTACTTTTTAACAAAAGAAAAATTAGGCAAAATATTAGGAAAACAGGAAGTAGGTGTTTTATTTATACCTTATAATAGATTTAGTTTAAAGCTAGAAAATTTATTAAACCAATATTTAACCTTAAAAGGAGGTAATAGTAGTTGTCAAAATTAAAAGCTTCTGAGCTTGCTAAAGAACTTGGAATGACATATAAAGAGCTGGCTTCATTTACAGAGGAAAATCTAGGTATAACTATTAAATCCCCATCTACTAAGTTAGATGAAGAAATTGTCCAAACAATCAAAGATATGATGGGGATATCTGAAGAGCCTTTAGAGGAAAATAAACAAGAAGAAAAGCAAAAAGAAGAAGAAGGTAAGAAGGTATTTGATATACATCAAGAATGGAAGGTTCCTTTTGAAGATATAAAAGAAGCTCTTATTATGATAGGTTTTAAGGAAGATGAAATATCTAACTTTACAGTTTTAGATGATAAAACAATAGAAAGGCTAAAGCCAGCTCTTGAAGAAGTTAAAAGAAAAAGAGAAGAGGAAGAAAGAAAAAGAAAAGAAGAGGAAGAAAAAAGAAAAAGAAGAAGAAAAATAGTTGTTCCAAAACCAAAATTTGAGGAAAAAGTTCCTGTTAAAGAAAAAATAGAAGAAAAACCACAAATAAAGGAAGAAAGAAAAGAAGATAAGAAAGAAGAAGTAGTAAAAAAAGAAGAACCTAAACCTGATAAAAAACAAGAAATAAGACAGGAAGAAAAGCAAAGAGAATTTGAAAAAGAAAAACAAGCTAAACCTAAGAAAGAAGAAAAAATAGAAAGAATTTATGATAAGAAAATAAAACCAGAACAAAAGAAAGAGAAAAAAGAAGAGAGAATAGAGAAAAAAGAAGAGCAAGATGATAAAAAGAAAAAAGATAAGGAACAAAAATTCTCTGTGCAGGAAGCTCCTCAAGAGAAAAAATCATTAAAAGAGCAAAAAGAAGAAAAAGCAGAAATAGAAGCTCTTAAAAAATTAATGGGTATGCAATCTGGTAAAAAGAAAAAATCTAAGAAAAAGAAAAAACAGAAAGAAGAAGCTAAACAGGAAGTAGTAAAGCAGGAAGAAGAAGACATTAAAATTGTTGAAATACCAGAATTAATTACAGTTAGAGAACTTTCTGAACTTTTAGATTTACCTGTAAATACTATAATGGCAGATTTATTAAAAAGAGGAATTTTAGCAACAGTAAATCAAACTATAGACCCAGAAGTTGCAGTTCAAATAGCAGAAGAGCATGGATTTTTAGCTGAGTTAAAAACAGAAGAAGAAGTTGTAGAAAAGACTGTTAAAGAAGATTTAGAGTTAGTTAACCAGGAAGACGAAAGTGGAAATCTTGTAGAAAGACCACCTGTTGTCACGGTAATGGGACACGTAGACCATGGGAAAACTACATTGCTAGATACAATAAGAAACACAGATGTGGCAGCTAGAGAAAAAGGTGGAATTACTCAGCACATAGGTGCTTATAAAATAAAGCTTGATAATGGTAAAGAGATTACATTTTTAGATACACCTGGACACGAGGCATTTACAACTTTAAGAGCTAGAGGTTCTAAAGTTGCAGATATTGCAGTTTTAGTTGTAGCTGCAGATGATGGAGTTAGACCTCAAACAATAGAAGCTATTAACCACGCAAAAAGTGCAGAACTTCCTATTATTGTTGCTATAAATAAAATAGATAAACCAGGGGCAGACCCAGAAAGGGTAAAAAGAGAGCTATCTCAATATGAGCTTATCCCAGAAGAATGGGGTGGTGATACCATAATGGTTCCGATTTCTGCAAAAACTGGTGAAAATGTTGAAGAACTCCTTGAAAACATACTTCTTGTTGCTGAGATTTTAGAACTGAAAGCAAACCCTGAAAAACCTGCAATTGGAACAGTTATTGAATCTAAACTTGATCCAAAGAGAGGACCTATTGCAACAGTTCTAGTTCAAAATGGAACACTAAAAAGAGGAGATTACTTTGTTGCTGGTTTAACTTGGGGTAAAGTTAGAGCTATGTTTGATGATAGAGGAAATCAAGTAAAAGAAGCTACTCCAGGAACCCCAGTTGAAATACTTGGTTTCCAAGATGTTCCACAGGCAGGTGATAGATTTGTTGTTATGAAATCTGAAAGGGAAGCAAGACAACTTGCAGAGCAAAGAAAACAAAAACATGAAGAAGAATTACTGGCTAAAAAGGCTAAGTTAAGACTTGAAAATCTCGAAGGTGCAAAGGAAGTTAACATTATATTAAAAGCAGACGTTCAAGGTTCTTTAGAGGCTATTATTAAAACTTTAGAAGAATTATCAGACAAATTTGAGGATGTTTCTATTAATATAGTTCATGCTGGACTTGGTGCTATTACTGAAGGTGATGTAATGCTTGCATCTGCATCTAATGCAATAGTTATAGGATTTAACGTTAGACCAGATTCAGCTGCTAGAAAAGCCTCAGAAGAAGAAGGAGTGGAAATAAAAACTTATGGAATTATTTACGATATTATTGATAAACTTGAAAAAGCCCTTAAAGGTATGCTTGAACCTACTACAAGGGAAGAAATTCTTGGAAATGCAGAAGTTAAAGCAATATTTAGAGTTAAGGGAGTTGGAACAGTTGCAGGTTGTTTAGTTATAGATGGAGTAATTAGAAGAAATGCAAAAGCAAGATTAGTAAGAGATGGGGTTGTAATATACGATGGAGAGATTTCTTCTCTAAAGAGATACAAAGATGACGTAAAAGAAGTTGCAAAAGGTTATGAATGTGGTCTCACACTTAAAGACTTTAATGATATTAAGCCTGGGGATATTATAGAAGCATACGAAATAGTAGAAGAAAAGGCAGAAACTACATAAAATCAGTTTAGTATAATTTCACAATTTAAAACTTTATTGCCCCCTCCATCTGGGGGTGCCCATTTTGCATTAAAAGGTGTTTTTTCTATTGGTTTCCATAAATGTTTCTTAGGTAACTCTATTACACAATTTTTAACTGTATTGTTTCTATCAAATCCTCCATGAAAGTTTATGTCTACTTTTAGATAACAATTTTCAACTATGTTTCTAGACGAACTCCACTGAAATACTAAATGCCTAATTCCTTCTATATAACAATTTTTTAAAGTAGAATCAAAAGTTTTGGAAAATCTTATATAACCATTTCCTCCTTTGCCTTTATTTAAGGATCCAAAAACCTTAATATTATTCATATAAATATTCTTGCTATTGTGTAGATATATAGGATTACTACCAATTCTTTCAAATTTTATATTTTCTAGATTTATGTTATATCCCCAATTAACATAAATACCATCTACTTTATATTCAGGATAAATATTTTCATAAACGAATCTGGTATCTTTGTAATCTTTTACATACTGGAGAATTTTAATATCTTTTATTGTTATATTTTTTACAAATTTAACCTTTTTGATGGGAGAACCTTTATCTAGATCAAACTCTAAAGGTTTTTCTAAATATATAACATTATTTTTAACCTTCTTTACCTTTAGTATATCCTGTCGTAAGTAAGGATATTTTCTCTTCCATACTTTAGAGTTTAGGCTTTTTAAGAACTTTTCAGTATTTGGTGAACCAATCCAGATGAATTTTAAATCCTCTAACCTCCTTAAAGGTTTAACTGGTATTTTTATACTGCCTTTTTTTACTTTTGTAATAGCTATGGCTACTTTTATAGGTTTTTCTCCAGTTATTATAAATACTGCTTTATCTTTTGTTTTTAAGTGTGAAATTATGGTTGTATTATTTCCTATGATTTTAATGTTATTTTTGTTTATTACAACTGGATTGTAAAAATCTAATTTACCCGAAGGTAAATATATAGTTTGTCCTTCTTCCATTGTTTGAATTACTTTTGAAACATCTTTTGATTTATTTTGTATTATTATTTCCTGTGCATTTGCCTGTTTAAAGAAGATAAATTTTATATTTGGTAATTTAAACACACCTGAATAAATACCCATTAAAAATATAAATGTTAAAACTGAAACTGTGATTAAAACGTATGGCAAATATTTTCTGACAAGAGGGAATGTATCTATTTTTATATCCACTGATTGAGATTTTCCTTTTGCCCATTTTTGCTTTGCAAGATTATATGATGCATATATCTTTATAATTGAACCTATCCATTGGTCATAAAGCGTAAGTAGTAAATCAACAATATATGGATTTATTCTCTCTGTTATTAAAACAAGCATTTGTAGCATTCTTATAAAAATTGCCCATGCTAAATAAAATGCCCAGAAAAATGGGGAAATGAATAAGGATAGAAGTGTTGCTACTATAGGTCCAACAAGTGATGTCCACATTGATATTCTTTGGTCTAAGATTGCATACCATATAAAAAATCCACCTACATTTTTGGGACCTAGTTTTAATGCTCTAAAGTTATTTCTCAACATATTTCCATACCATCTAACCATTAGGGAAGTTGAAACTTTAAAGAAATTTCCTCCCCTGTTTTCAACAGAAAATATTAATAAATCTGGAGCATATAACATGTCCCATTTGTTCTTTAGTAAATAAAACCATGTTGTTTTATCGTCTCCCATTAAAAATCTAAATTTACCAAATAACCAGTGCTCAAGATGGTCTTTAGCCATCATATTTATAAATTCTTCATTTAGTAATATGTAAGCTCTAAATGCAGAAAACCTTCCTGTTAATGTTAATACCCTTTTATGTAAAGCATGTGATTTCATCATTATGTCTCTTCTTGCAAACTTTAATCTATACCAATAATCAACAAGTATATTATCTCCATAGTAATAAACATCTTCATCTGTAGTCATAGCCCCAAGTTTTGGAAAGGCTTTAAAAAATGGCAATAATTCTTTTAAAACATCTTTACCTATTACAGAATCTCCATCCATTAATATTAGAACATCATTTTTATAATCTTTGTGGTAAGAGGTAGGTCTGAAAAATTCCCTTGCAACAGCCCTTAATGCATGATAGAAGGCAACTCTTTTACCCATTTTTTGATATAGGAACTTAACGGTTATCTTTCTATCTATATCATTTACAGATACTATTGCATCTATTAATCTTGCTTCCTCCTTAGAACCTACAGAAACATAAAAATAAATTTTTGAAGGAATTTTATAACACTCTTCTACCAAATACTTAAAAACTGCCTTACTAACTTTTGGGTCTTCATGATAAGAAGGTATTATAAAGAAAACCCTTCTTGGATATTTTTTTTGTAAATAGCAGTTTTTTTGTAATTTGTTTTAGCTTGGGATAGTAATATTTTTCGTATATCAAAGACTGAATAAAATTTATAATTTGCCAGGAGTATCTCCATAATCCTATAACTGCAATAACAAAAAAGCCGTGCATTTTGAGTTCCCAGGCTCTATCTGGTAATAGATAAAGAATAAGTAGAATAATCGTTGTCCAAAATACAAAGAACTTTATAACCTGTAAAGTGTTTATAGGTTTTTCTTTTCTATTTTTATATTTTCTTATCTCGTTAATGTTAAGATACTTCATTGTCCTAATAGCCTTGCAAAAAAGTCTATAATAAATACATATCTGCTCTCTGTTATAACTTTTGCTTCTGCATACATTCCTGAATATATATCTTCATCTTTAGTATTAATTTTGATTTTTACTGGAACATCTTTTAAAGCATATGCTTCTGTTTCTGAAACAATGCTGTCTGAAGCTATAGATGTTTTCCCTATTGAAACAACTTTACCTTTGTATATTTTTCCAATTGATGGAATTAGAACTTCTGCTTTGTTTCCTATTTTTATCTTAAGAGCATCTTCAACTTTAAATCTTGCAACAACATAAATTTCATTAGTTTTAATATCCATTACCATAACAGGGTCAAATTTTTTTACAATCTCTCCTTCTCTTTTGTTAATAGATAATATATACCCATCTTTTTTTGCAAAAACTATCCAGTTTTTTCTCATATTTTTTAAAGTTAAAAGTTTTTCTTTTATACTTTGAAGTTCTATAGTTAATTTATTTATCTGTTGAGATAACTTTATACTAATATCGTCAACAGGTTGATTTAGTGTTTCATAGGCTTTTATAGTTTCTTTTAAATTTGCTATTTTTATTTTTAGTTCTTGGATTTCCCCTTTTACTTTATCAATATCGGATTTTTTTATAAGATACATATCATAAGCTTTTTCTAAGGTTTTTAATTCTTCCTGTTTCTCTTGCAGTTGTAAATTTAACAGTTTTAACTGATTTTTTAAAGATACCAGTTTTATTTTAGAGTAAACATTTGAAGTTTTTTTTAATTTTTTCAAGTTTTGATAAAGCTTTTCCAGTATTTTTTTCTTTTCGTTATATAAAAGATTTAAATTATCTATCTCTTTGTTTACTTCTTCATTTCTAATAGAAAATAAAGGGGATTGCTTTTTAACGAATTCTCCTGCTTTGACATAAATATTTGAGATTATTCCATTTTCAGGAGCAAGAATATTTATACTCTTTCCAGAAACAAATGCTTGAGCACTATATACTATAGGCATATTTTTGTAAATCAAGTATCCAATAGAAAGAACGGAAACTACAACAAAAAAAACAATACCTAAAGCTTTTTTTAACTTGGTATCTAATTTCTTTTTTTCCTCTTCTGTAATTTCCGGTTCAACTTCAACAGGAAGTTCCAACCCTTCTGAAACTGCTAAAAGTCCTTCTGCATTTGTTAATCTCCCTTCTATGTATGCTTCTACATAGTCCTTCATTAAAAGTTTTGCTTCGTCAGATATCTCTGTAAATTCAAAACCAGCCTCCTTTGCACTACTCCATCTAACAACAGCCTTAGCTTTAAAAGTTGCATTGAAACTCGCAAATGGGAGTTCAAAATCTACTATATATTCCTCTCCACTGTTAAATTCATAAAACTCTTCCTTTTCTATTCTAAAACCAAGAAAAGACCAGTCTAAAACTTTGTATTCTTTACCATCT
>QNYP01000137.1 GCA_003978675.1 Hydrogenothermus sp. | reverse complement strand
GCAAACTATTAGAGTAAGAGTATTTGGGAGATTGAAAAGTAGCCCTAACTCTGTCAGAATATATGGACAGATAGGGGTAGTAAGGTGTGGTGACCACCTATCAGGGATAAGGCTATCCTGCGATAGCAACCTCCCTGAGAAGCCACCGACTTTAGTCGGTGTGTAGTTCACTTGCATATACCAACTCTAAATTTTCCATTTGTCAACTGTTATAATAACAATTATACTGTTTTATACCAAATGGAGAGATTTTATGAATTTTCTAAAAACTCTATTAGTGGGGCTAATTGTTATGAGTATGTCGGTATTAAGTAATTCTATTGCAAAAGAGGAAGTTTATATACATAAACTTAAAAATGGAGCAACTTTAATTGTAAAGCCAAGAAAAGACACAACAGCTGTATCATTGCAAGTTTGGTTTGGTGTTGGTTCTGTATATGAAAATGATAAAGAAAGGGGATTATCCCACTTTTTAGAGCATATGTTATTTAATGGCACTAAGTATACAGAGTCTGGAGAAATTGAATTTGAAGTAGAAAAAAAGGGAGGAATTATAAACGCTGCAACATCTTTTGATTTTACATATTACTACATAGAGATAGGTCATTTATACTGGAAACAAATGCTTAAATACCTTTACTATATGACTACCCAGCCTACCCTTTCAAAGCAGATGATAAAAAAAGAAAAACCTATTGTATTAGAAGAGTTGAATAGGCATTTAGATAATCCAAAGTCTTTCTTGTGGGATACATATAACAAACTTGCTTATAAGGTCTCTAACTACAAACATCCAGTTATTGGCTATAGAGAAACTATTGAAAATTTTGATGAAAAATTGGTTAAAAATTATTTTTATTCACATTATGTTCCATCTAATACTTATATAGTAATTGTCGGGAATGTTGATGAAAAGGAAGTTTTAAAGGAAGTTAATGAAACTTTTGGAACAGTAGATGGAAAATATTATAAACCCCCTCAAGTGCCTTTAGAACCTGAGCAAAAGGAGATAAGAAGAAAAGATTTACATAAAAAACAGGTAACAAGGGCTTATGTGGCTATTGGCTGGCAAGCTCCACCTATAAATACGAAAGAAAGCTATGTAGCTTCAGTTCTAGAGTATGTATTTGCTGGTGGAAAAAGTGCAATTTTATATCAAGAATTAAAAGAAAAAGGATATGTACAGGCAATATATGGTGGATATTTAGCTCATAGAGGAACTTCTCAATTTTTATTTTATTTTGTATGTGATCCTAAAAAGGTAGAACAAGCAAAAAATAAACTTTTTGAAATAATATTTAATTTTGTAGAAAAAGGAGTAAATGAAGATTTAGTAGAAACAGCAAAGAAAAGAATAATAAACTCAGAAGTTTTCCAAAGGGAAGAAGTTTCAAATGATGCAGAAGAATATGGTTATGCTATGGCAGTAGCAGGAGATATAGAGTATGCAATAAATTACTTAGATAACATTAAAAAAGTTTCTAAAAAAGATGTTGATAACTTTTTGAAAAAGTATTTCAGAAAAGACAACTACACAGAAGTTAGATTACTTCCAGAAAAGGAGTAAATATTGAATATTACTAAAATCTTTTCTCTGGAGGATTTTAAAGATAGCATTCCATTTACAGCCTTAGGAGCTAGAACTTGCTATAGTAGTGGTGATTTAAATTACCTTCTTAATGACCCGAGAGTTGTAAGCAAGGAAGAAAGGGCAAAATTTTTATCAAAACTTGGAAATTATAAGCATTTTTCAGTATTTGCCCATTCCTTTGCATACAAAGATTTACTTACATTAGAAGAAGAAAAATTAGACAAAATCATTGGAGAAGAATTTAAAAACTTACCAAAACAACAAAAGGCTCAAATTTCAGCTATAAAAATAGGAGCTACGAGATTTAAGAGCCATTACAATCCAAAGTATCCAACAGTTATAGGAATTTCTTTAAGACATTATTTAGAAGAACTATTAGAAGAAAGTGAAGAGGAATACTTTAAAGCATTTGAAAAGATAGCAAATTATGATATTCCTGTTGAGCCTTTAGGATATAAAGATGATGTGTGGTTAATAGGACTAAAAAAAGAATACGACGGCTATGCAGTTTTTTATATAGACAATGTATCAAGAACAATGACCCATCAGCTAGTAAGGCATACAACCTTAAACTTTTCCCAGAGAAGCCAAAGATATGTTAAAGAAGACGAAAATTTACTTATAATGCCACCTTCTATAAATGAGGCTATTTGTAGATTAGAAAATGAAGAAGTAAAAGAAAAATTTATTTCAATAATTAAAAGACTTTTATCTTATGTTCAAAAAAGTGATGCTAAAGAAACCTTAATTAAAAAGGTAGAGAAAAGAGTAAGTGATTTTATAAACGAAGAAGAAAATTTAAATAATTTAGAGCAACTTTTTAAATTTACAGACCAGCTTTGCGAAATTGTTTATGATTATGCAGTTTACAGTTGTAAAGTAAAAAGAGAAGATGCAAGATTTATACTCCCTCACGGTAGAAAAACAACAATTGTAGTTTCTGGAACTTTAAACTGGATAAAAGATTTTATTGTAAAAAGGACTGATCCTCATGCCCAGTGGGAAATTCAAAAAGTTGCAAAGGCTATGAAGCATTTATTAGAACAACAGGGAGTGAAAGTTTAAAATGAAAAAAAACTTTTTTGTTAAATCCCATGGTCTTGGAAATGAATATATAGTTTTACAACAAGATAACATAGATTTTAACCTAACAGAAGAAGCTATAAAAACACTATGTAATGTCCATTTTGGAATAGGTTCAGATGGAATTTTATTAAAAGTTGACTCAAAAAATGCAGATTTTGGACTTAGGATTTTTAATCCAGATGGTAGTGAAGCAGAAAAAAGCGGAAATGGACTGAGAATTTTTTGTAAGTTTTTATACGATTATGGCTTTACAAATGGAAAAAAGCAATGGACAGTGGAAACTAAAGGTGGAATTGTTAATGCAAAAGTAGAAGCTGAAGAAAATGGTAAAGCAAAAGTTATAACCATAGATATGGGAAGAGCTACTTTTAAAGCAAAAGAAATTCCTGTAAATGTAGAAACTGACGAAGTTTTAGACTATCCGTTAAAAGTGGAAGACAAAGAATTTTTAATAAACTGTGTATCTGTTGGAAATCCTCACTGTGTAATAGTTGTTGATGATTTAAGTGATGAAGAGGTAAAAAAATACGGAAAATTAATAGAAAATCATCCTATATTTCCAAATAGAATTAATGTTCAGTTTGTTAAACCTATAGACAAAAATACTGTAGAAATTAGAATATGGGAGAGAGGAGCAGGATATACATTAGCTTCAGGTAGTTCTTCATCTGCTGTTGCAAGTGTAATGGTAAAAAAAGGTATTACAGATAAAAATGTTTTAGTAAAAATGCCCGGAGGAGAATTAAAAATAAGTATAGATGAAAACTTTGATATAAAAATGACTGGTGAAGTTGAAGAAATTTGCAGTGGAATTTTAAGTGAAGAACTAGTTAAAAAATTTAAGTGATTTGGAGGTCTAAATGCCAAAAATCCAAAAAATCAGAGGATTTCAAGATATATATGGAGAAAATGCAAAAAAATATAGATATGTTGTAGATACTGCAAGAAAAATTTTTGAAAAATATAACTTTGAGGAAATAATTCTTCCCTTTATTGAAGATGTATCACTCTTTAAAAGGTCTGTTGGAGAAGCTACTGATATAGTTCAAAAAGAGATGTATGTTTTTGAAGATAAAGGTGGTAGGGCAATAGCTCTTAGACCAGAAGGAACAGCTTCAGCAGTAAGAGCATATATAGAAGAAGGAATGTATGCCAAAGGAGGATATAAAAAGCTATTTTACGAAGGGGCTATGTTTAGATACGAAAGACCACAAGCAGGAAGATACAGACAGTTTCATCAAATAGGTGCAGAAATTCTTGGCGTAGATACGGTAGTAGCAGATGCGGAACTTATAAAAATGGTTAAAGAAATTTTAGATGAGTTAAAAATTGAAGTTAGACTTGAGATTAACTCATTAGGTAGTTTTGAAGATAGGAAAGAGTATATAAGACAGCTAAAGCAATTTTTAGAAAGCAAGAAAGAAAATCTATGTGAAACCTGCCAAACTAGGATAGAAACAAATCCTTTGAGGGTTTTAGACTGTAAAGTAGAGCAATGTCAAGAAGAAACAAAGGATGCACCAATAATTACAGACTATTTATCTGAAAAAGGTTTAGAAAGATATACAAAACTTAAAGAATACCTAAAAGCTTTAGATATACAGTTTACAGAAAATCCAAGACTTGTTAGGGGTCTAGATTACTATACAGATACGGTTTTTGAGTTTATTACAGATAAAATAGGAGCTCAAGGAACAGTAGCAGCAGGAGGAAGATACGACAAACTAGTTTCACAGCTAGGAGGGCCAGAAACACCAGCTTTAGGTTTTGCAGCGGGAGTTGAAAGATTAATGCTTTTAGTAGAAGAATTACCTGAAGAAAAACCACTAACAGTAGTTATTCCAGTAGTTAGCGACTATAACATACAGGCTTTAAAATCTTCAAACCTTTTAAGAAGCAAGAATATAAAAACAGAAACCCTCTTAAAAGAAGGAAGTCTAAAATCAAAAATGAAACTTGCAAATAAATTAAATGCAAAATTTGTTGTCTTTGTAAGTGATAAATATGAACTTAAATATATGGATACAGGAGAACAGGAAATTTTTGAAAACATAGAAGATTTAGTAGATGTTTTAAATGAAAAAATTTAATTTAAGTGGATATATAGATTTTCTTTATGCAAAAGGTATTTCTAGAAAAACAATAGAAAATTACAAATTTTTACTAAAGCATTATGTACAGTGGTTAGAAGAAAATTTTAATGAAGATGATTTTTTAATAATTACAGAAAAAGAAAAACAGGAATTTATAGGTTATTTAAAAAATAAGGGTTTAGGTGAGAATTCAATAAAACAGGTATTAAAGCGAGCAAAAGATTACACCCAGTTTTTAGGGGGAAAGTGGTCTACTGTTTCAAATATTGGAACAACTAAATTAGATAAAAAACCTTTTACAGAAGAAGAGCTAAATAAAGTATTAGATATTCTAAAAGGAAAAAATATAATTTACTATTATCTAGGCATAGTTCTATATGCATTTGGAGTAAAACCAGAAGAAATAAAACAGCTAAAACCAGATAGCTTTTATTTTGGAAATCCTATAATCTTAAATTTAGAAAATAGAAAAATTCCAGCAGTTATTTTTGAAAAGCATAAAATAGATTTATTTAATTTCATTAAAAAAAGAAACACACCAAAACTAAAAGATTATCCACTTTTTGTTTATTACAACGATTTGAAAAACAAACTACTAGAAATTAACTACAAAAACACAAAGGTTTATTTCAACAATTTATCAAAAGAAATAGGAATAGATATAACCTTTAAAAAATTTAGAAATACTTATATTGTAAACCTTATAAAAAAAGATATAAACCTAAAAACTATAGCAAAATGGACAGGAGTAAAATCATTACAATCTCTAATTGAATATTATCAATATGTAGATATAGATGAAAAAAACCAGCTAGAAAAACTAAAATGATACTTCAAGAAATAAATCAGGCTTATAGAATATACGATTCTTTGATTAAGCAAATGGAAGAAGGTATATTAGACCCTTTAGATATTGATATAAACCTGTTTTTAGAAAATTTATCAAAAGACGAAGACATAAAAAACTCAGCTATTTTTGTAAAACTTTCAGCCCAGCTTTTAAAATTAAAAGTAGATAACTTTTTATCTCTAATGTTTACAGAAGAAAAAGAAAAAAAGATAACTAAAACGCTGGTAAAAAGAAAAATTTTTGAGACCTTAAAAGAAGAAACAGGACTAAATGAAGATATTTTAAACCTCTTAATGGAAGAAAGCATAAGAGAGAAACTTAGAAAACCAAAATTTTTTAAAGTTAAGAAAATTTCAAAAGAAGAATTTTTAAATATATCAAAAGAAAACTTAAAAGAAACTCTTTCCAAAGATATAGATTACAACAGCCTTTCAAAAGAAATTTTGAAAATGATTAAGTCAAAGAAATTTAAAATAAAAACTGTTCAAGATTTCATAGGCTTAATGTTTGCAATATACAATTACAATCTTGAAATCAACGATATAAGACAATTTTTGTAATTCGCAAAATATATATGTTAATATAATTATATTGTAAATATAAATTTCCCAAGGAGGTTTTCAATTGGCAGATATTCTAACTGCTATTGCCCAAAAGGCAACAGAAAAAACTAACATCAGATTAATTGGAAGAAATGTTGAAAGAGTTTTAGCATCACTGCAAGTAACTTCAGATTTCTGGAAAGTTGTTGATTACTCAGACCTACCAGTTCCAGCAGCATCTGAAATAGTTAGAGGATTAATAGATGAAGGACTTGTAAAAGTAGAAAATGATGAAGTTTTATTAACGGAAAAAGGTTATGAAGTTATAAAACAGCTCAATATTCCTCCTTATGTAGATTATACTTGTCAAGCTTGTGAAGGAAGAGGAATACCATTTTACGCAAATAAGGACTGGTATAGAACATTTGTTGAGCTAGCAAAAGATAGACCAAAGGCTATTCAAGAATACGACCAAGGTTCAGTTACTCCAGAAACTACTATTTCAAGGGTTTTATTCCTAGATTCTAGAGAAGATTTAAGAAACAGAGATATTCTCGTAATGGGTGCAGAAGACGACCTTACAGGTTTAGCGGTTGCTTTAACAGGTTTACCAAGAAGAGTATTAATCCTTGATATTGATGAAAGAGCTATTGAGTTTGATAACAAAATCTTTAAAGAGCTTGGTATAGACAATGCAGAGGCAATAAGATTTGACCTTAGAAATCCATTCCCAGAAGAATGGATTGGAGCTTTTGATGTATTTATAACAGACCCACCAGAAACGTTAAAGGCATTCAAAGCATTTATTGCTAGAGGAATTGCTTCTCTAAAAGGAGAAGGTTCAGCAGGATACTTTGGATTAACTTTAAGGGACTCTTCTTTAAACAGATGGCAAAAGTTCCAAAAGGCTTTAATTAACGATTACGGAATGGTAATTACAGATATAGTTCAAGACTTTAACGCTTATATGAACTGGGATTACCACGAAGAAACAAGGGCTCAAAAGGTTGCTCCTGTAGACAGAGGACCATCTGACATATGGTATCGTTCTGCATGGTATAGAATAGAAGCTATGCCAGGATTTAAAGGTGAAAATGAACAAATAAAAGACGAAGTGTTTAGAGAACTTTACTTAGACGAAGAAGGTTCAACTACATAAATTCTTTAGCCCCTTTATGGGGCTTGTTTATATAACAAATCAATAAACTTATCCATTCTAATTCTAGCTAAAGGCTTAAAATCATATCCTATCGTCTTTCCTGTTTGTTTAAATCTCTTATATCCTGTATAAGCAACCATACCAGCATTATCTGTGCATAAGAAAAAAGGAGGAAATATAGCTTTTATTCCTTGTTTTTTAGCTTCTTTTGTTAATTTTTCTCTAAGCAGTTTATTTGCAGATACCCCACCAGCTACAACAATACTTTTTGCGTTGTATTCTAAGCTTGCATCAATACTTTTTTTTACAAGTATTTCCACTGCCTTTTTTTGAAAGCTTGAGGCTATTTCTTCTTTTGAAAACTGATTTAGATTTACTTTTCTTAAAACTTCAGCTTTCAATCCACTAAAAGAAAAATTAAATCTATGTTCTTTTTTTCCTTTTAAAGGAGTTGGAAAATCTATAATAGCAAACTCTTCATTATACATTTTATCTATAACAGGTCCTCCTGGATAACCTAAATCAAGCATTCTGGCTACTTTATCGTAAGCCTCACCAACAGCATCATCTAAAGTTCCACCTAAGTATTTATATTTTTCAAAGTCTTCAATTAAATAAAGCTCTGTGTGTCCTCCAGATACAACTAAAGCTAAAAATGGATATTCTACTTCTTCATTCATAATTCCGCCAAAAATGTGAGCTTCAATATGATGAACAGGAACTAAAGGCTTATCTGAGGCAAATGCCAATGCTTTAGCACCAGCAATACCAATTACAAGAGAAACTATAAGCCCTGGTGCAACTGTTACAGCTATAGCATCTATTTCTGATAATTTTAAATTTGCATCTTTTAAAGCTTTATCTAAAACTGGTAGTATATTTTTTGTATGTTCCCTTGCTGCTAGTTCTGGGAATACTCCTCCCCATTCTTTATGTATTTCAACCTGTGAAGAAACCACATTAGAAATTAACCCCTTTTCTTCATCATATACAGCTACTGCAGTTTCATCACAGGAAGTTTCAATTCCAAGTATTTTCATTTTAAAAGCTTTCCTTTGCAAAGTTTAGTATTTTTATTGCATTTATTGCAGCGTCAAGTTGAGGGTCTTTTATATCTTGAGTTTTACCTTTTAATTTTGCATCTCTTTCTGCCTTTAGTCTTGCCCTTTCTTCTTCTTCTGTCATATGAACAACAATATCAGGAGTTATTCCTTTCCACATAATTAATTTTCCACTTGGTGTGTAATAATGAGCTGTTGTAAGTTTTAAACAAGAACCATCGGATAAAGGTATTAATGTTTGAACTGATGCTTTACCATATGTTTTATCTCCTACAGCTAAAGCTCTATTATTATCTCTTAAAGCTCCAGTCAATATTTCAGAAGCACTAGCGGAACCTTTATTTACTATTAAAACAACAGGTAAATCTTCAGGAATTACAGGGGGGCTTTCTGAGTAAAATTCTTCATTACTTCGAGGTGTTCTTCCTTTAGTATAAACTATCATTTTACCTTCTGGTAAAAGCATATCTGCTATTGCTATTGCAGTAGTTAAAAGTCCTCCAGGGTTATTTCTTAAGTCTATAATTATTCCTTTTTTATCTTTGAATTTTTCTAAGGCATTTTCAAAATCTTCTGCTGAGTTCTCTTGGAATTGTGTTAGTCTTATGTATCCTATGGTTCCATTTTCTAATTCTTTTGTCTTTACACTTTTAATTTTAATAATTGCCCTTGTAATTGTTATCTTAAATGGTTTTTCTACACCTTTTCTCCATATTGTTAATGTTACCTTAGTTCCCGGTTTTCCTCTCATTAATTTTACAGCCTGCATTAAGGTCATTTTTTCAACGGCTTTTCCATCTATTTCTAAAATAATATCTCCAGACTTTATTCCTGCTTTCCATGCAGGGGTGTCTTCAATTGGTGAAACTACAATTAGTTTATGGTTTTCCATCATAATTTCTATTCCAAGACCTCCAAACTCCCCATGTGTTTCTGTTGTAAATTCTTTACACTCATCAGGAGGAAAATAAGTTGAAAATGGGTCTAATGAGGAAAGCATACCTTTTAAAGAGCCTTGAATTAACTTTTTAGATTCAACAGGTTCTACATAGTAGTCTTTTACAATTTTATAAACTTGTGTAAATAAACCCAAATACTCAATATCTTGAGATACATCTTTTTCTGTTTTTGCATTGATACCAAATAAAAATCCAGCAACAAATAATATTATTAGTAGGAGTTTTAGTTTGAAGAAAAGTATAACTTTAGTTTCTGGAGTAATAATATTATTTGTTGCTGGATTTTTATTTGGTATCAATGCAAAAACAGAAAAGATGTATCTAAATATATTTAGTATTTTGGTTTATTTAAAAAATTTTATAAAATTTT
>QNYP01000134.1 GCA_003978675.1 Hydrogenothermus sp. | reverse complement strand
GCCTCTTCTGGATTAGAAACAAACTTTGCATTACAAGCATTTAATTTTCCAAGTATATATTCAGTGTCAACTAAATTTTTCGGACAACCTAAGCTAATTACACTAAATTTCAAGTTATAAAATGACTATAGGCAGGTAATAACTTGAAATTTAGTGTAATTAGCTTAGGTTGTCCGAAAAATTTAGTTGACACTGAATATATACTTGGAAAATTAAATGCTTGTAATGCAAAGTTTGTTTCTAATCCAGAAGAGGCAGATATAATTCTGATAAATACATGTGGATTTATCGAACCAGCTAAAGAAGAATCAATAAATACAATTTTAGAAGCAGTAAATCTTAAGGAAGAATATAAAAATAAAAAGATAGTTGTTACTGGTTGTCTCGTAGAAAGATATAAAAATGAACTAGAAAAAGAAATTCCAGAAGTTGACTATTTTATAGATTTAAAACAGGAACCAAAAATTCCAGAAAAAGTTGGTTTAAAAACTGTTAATGACACTGGTGATACATTTAGGGTTTTAACAACTCCAAAACATACTGCATATTTAAAAATTTCTGAAGGTTGTGACCATACTTGTTCTTTTTGTGCTATACCAAATATTAGAGGAAAACACAGAAGTAAACCAATAGAAGCCTTAGTAGAAGAAGCTAAAATTTTAGCAGAACAAGGGGTTAAAGAGTTAAACATAGTCTCGCAAGATACAAGTTCTTACGGAATAGATATATATGGTAAGCCTTCTTTATGGAGATTAATTGACCAGCTTGAAAAAATAGAAGGTATAAAATGGATAAGGTTATATTATCTTTATCCAACAACTGTTAATGAGGATTTTATAAAACAAATAGCAAATAGAGAGAAGATTGTAAATTATATAGAAATGCCTATTCAACATGTAAATGACAAAATTTTAAAAGATATGATGAGAGGGTACAGAAGGAAGAAAATTGAGCAAATTCTAGAATGGAAAGAAAAATATGTTCCAGATATGGCTATTAGAACTTCTGTTATTGTTGGTTATCCTGCTGAAACAGAAAAAGAATTTAACGAACTTGTAGATTTTATACAAAATGCGAAATTTGATTGGCTTGGTGTTTTTGAGTATTCCCATGAAGAAGGAACTATTGCTTTTGATAAATGGGAAGATATAGTGCCAAAGGAAGAAAAGATAAGAAGAAAAAATGAAATAACTAAAATACAGGAAAAGATAACAGAAGAAAAAAACAAACAGCTAATAGGTAAAGAGCTAGAAGTTTTAGTTGATGGATATTCTGAAGAATGGGAGACTTTACCTGTTGGTAGGACTTACAGAAGTGCTTATGAGATAGATGGGATTACATACATAGAGACAACAGAACCTATAAAAGCAGGAGATTTTATAAAAGTAAAAATTAAAGATGTAATTGATATTGTGGATACAGTTGGAGAGATTCTGTGAAATCCTTTGAGGAGTTTGGAAAACAACTTTTAAATATAGGTGTAGCTATTATTGTTTTTGCAGTAATTCAACCATTTATAAATCATTCATATAATTTTAATGATATTGTAATAGCTATTTTTGCTTACGTTATTATAACTTTAACAGGTATATTTTTAATTGAATTTGGAGGTAGAAAAGATGACGCCAACTGAATATTATTTATGGCTTTTTACTTTGTTAATTATATCAATATTTTTTATAACAGGAATTACATTATTCATTAACAAAAAAATATTAAAAAGGTGAAAAAGTGGCAAGAAGATTAAAAGACATAAGACCAATAGAGCTAAAAAATCAAAAGCTATATGTATTAAATCAACTAAAACTTCCCAAAGAGGAAGAATGGATAGAGCTATCTACTTATGAAGATGTTGCAAAAGCTATAAGAGATATGGTTATAAGAGGAGCTCCTTTGATTGGTATTGTTGGAGCTTACGGTTTTGCTATTGGGGTAAAAAATTTAATAGATGAAGGAAAACCTTTAGAAGAAGCTAAAAATATTTTAGAAACACTGAAAAATACAAGACCAACTGCTGTTAACCTGTTTTGGGCTTTAGATAGAATATGGAAAAAATTTGAAAAATGGAAAACTCAAAAAACTGAAGAAGAATTAATAAAAGCTCTATTTAAAGAAGCAAATAGAATAGATTTAGAAGATTACCATGCAAATAAATCAATAGGTGGATATGGACAGGTTTTAATTCCTGAAAAAGCTAATGTGTTAACCCACTGTAATACAGGAGCTTTAGCTACGTCTGGTTGGGGAACAGCTCTTGGGGTTATTCGAAGTGCTTTTGAAGATGGAAAAGATATAACTGTTTTTGTTGATGAAACCCGTCCATATTTGCAAGGAGCAAGATTAACTGCATGGGAACTGGAAAAAGAAGGGATACCTCACTACTTAATTACAGATAATAGTGCAGGGTTTTTAATATCAAAAGGAATGATTGATGTAATCATTGTTGGAGCAGATAGAATTACTGCAAATGGAGATGTAGCAAACAAAATAGGAACCTATACATTGTCAGTTTTAGCAAAAACTCACAACATACCTTTTTATGTAGCAGCTCCAACTTCAACTTTTGATTTAGAAACAGAAACTGGAGCAGATATTCCAATAGAACAAAGAAGCGAAGATGAAGTAAAAACTTGCGGAGGTTGCCAGATAGCTCCTAAAAACACAAAGGCATTGAATTATAGCTTTGATATTACTCCAGCAGAAAATATTACTGCTATAATAACCGAAAAAGGTTTAATAAGTGAAATTAATAAAGAAAACATACAAAAGTTTTTAAAATACAGGGGAGTATAAAATGAGAGTAGTTGCAATTGGTGGAGGAACTGGATTATCTTCTCTACTTAGAGGTATAAAAAACCTTGTTCCTGACAAAATTTCAGACCTTTCTGCTATTGTTACAGTTTCAGATAATGGAGGAAGTTCTGGGAAATTAAGAGAAGAACTACGTATACCTGCTCCGGGAGATATTAGAAACTGTATTGCAGCCCTTGCAGAAGATGAAGATATCCTAACTCAAGTATTTCAATACAGATTTAAAAAAGGAGAAGGACTAAAAGGGCATTCTTTTGGAAATCTATTTTTAACAGTTTTAACTCAGATAACAGGAAGTTTTCTTGAGGCTATTGAAACAACTTCAGATATTTTAAAAATAAAAGGAAAAATAATACCTTCTACAGAAGAAGAAGTGGATTTAATAGCTCGTTTTACAGATGGAAAAGTAATAAAAGGAGAAACTCAAATTACAGAATATGGTAAAAAATTAGTTGCAAAAATTGAAAAGATATGGCTAGAGCCAGAGTTTCCCAAGGCTCCAGAAGAAGCCATAGAAAAAATAGAAAATGCAGATTTAATAATCTTAGGTCCCGGTAGTTTATTTACTAGTGTTATCCCAAATTTATTAATCTCAGAAATTAGGAATGCTGTTATATCATCAAAAGCAAAAAAATTATATATCTCAAATGTAATGACCCAATTTGGAGAAACAGACAATTTTAAAGTTTCAGACCATATAAACGCTATACATAAAGCAGTAGGAACAGAATTTATAGATATGGTAATAGCAAATACTAGAATTCCATCAAAAGATACTATAGAAAAATATAAAAAAGAGAATGCAGAACCTGTTCTTTTAGATGAAGAAAATCTAAATAAAATGGGAATAAAAATTTTCGCAGAACAACTCTTAGAAGAAGGAAAATTTGCAAGACACAATCCTTATAAACTTACAAAGCTCATAGAAAATATTATTGATATGGTGCAAAAAGAGGTTCATGTATAGATATCTGACAGAGTTCAACACTAATAACCTTCCTTTTGAAAAAGTAGATACAATTATTGTTGGAGCTGGTCTGTCTGGCTTAACTGTTGCTAAATATTTAGTTAAACTAGGTATAAAACCTCTTGTAATTACAAAAAAAGAAATTGGAATCTCTAACTCTTTTTTAGCTCAAGGGGGTATTGCTGTAGCAATAGGAAAAGATGATAGTCCAGAACTTCACTTTTTAGATACTGTAAAAGCAGGAAAAGGTATATGTATAGAAAGTAATGTTAGTTCTATGGTAGAAACAGGTTTAGAAGAAGTAATAAATTTAATAAATGAAGGTTTGGAGTTCGATAAAGACTCTCAAGGAAATCTCAAATTAACAAAGGAAGGAGCCCATAGCAGAAGTAGGATTTTACATATAAAAGATAAAACTGGATATTATATGACAAAATTTTTATCTAATCAGATAAAAAATGAAATTTGTTTGATAGCTGGATATTTTATTGATGAAATCTTAACAGATGAAAATCGTTTTGTAGGAGTTGTTATTTCCAATAAATCTTCAAGGAAAGTTATTTACGCAAAATCTTTAGTTTTGGCATCAGGAGGATATAGCCCTATATATTTAAGAAATACGTCTGCGTATAAAATTGGTGGAGATATAATTGGTAATGCGTTTAGAGCAGGTGTTTATCTAAAAGATATGGAATTTATCCAGTTTCATCCAACGGCACTTTATATAGAAAACCAGCCAGCATATTTATTAACTGAGGCATTAAGAGGTGAAGGGGCAATTTTAATTGACGAAAAAGGAGAAAGATTTATTGATGAATTAAAACCAAGAGACGAAGTTGCTAAAGCTATATATAAAAAATACCTAAATGGAGAAAAGGTTTATTTAGATTTATCTCCTATTGTTAAAAAAGGAATTTCTATAAAAGAAAGGTATCCTACTATTTATCAGCTTTTAAAAACATATGGTCTTGAAAATCAGATTAACAGAGTTCCAGTTAGTCCTGCTGCGCATTTTTCTATGGGAGGTATTGAAGCAACAAGTTATGGGAAAACTGCTATTGATGGTATATTTGCTGTTGGAGAAGTTGCTTGCACAGGTGTTCATGGGGCAAATAGACTTGCAAGTAATTCGCTACTTGAGTGTATAGCATTTGGTAGAAAAGTTGCATATTATGTATATAAATATAATAGTTTTACTAATATAAAACAGATAAAAATCGATAATAAATTAAAGACACATAAAGAGCTAACAAAAAAAGAAAGAGATGACTTAACAAAGCAGATTAAAAAAATGAGCTGGGAATATATAGGACTTGTAAGAAGCGAAGAAGGACTAAAAATTGCATTAAAAGAGTTTGAAAAACTAGAAAATAAGCTTTTAAATTATAAAAATAGTAGATATTTATACGATTTAGTTTTAGTTGCAAAAGCAACTGCAAAAAGTGCATTAAATAGGGAAGAAAGCAGAGGTGCACATTTTAGAATTGATTTTCCAAATTCTAAGGAAGAATTTCGTAAACATAGTATAATTAAAGATAAAAGTATGAAAATACATTTGGAGGTAAATTAGCCATTCAGGAGTTAAGAGTAAATCATCAAATTAGAGCCAAAGAATGTAGGCTTATTGATGATGAAGGAAACAACAGAGGAATAGTTCCTATTGAGGAAGCTTTGAGAATTGCAGAGGAGAAAAACTTAGACCTTGTTGAGGTTTCTCCAAATGCAAATCCACCTGTTTGTAAAATAATGGACTATGGTAAATATAAATTCCAGCAAAAGAAAAAAGAAAAAGAAGCAAAGAAAAAACAAAGAGCCCATATGCAACATGTTAAAGAAATGAAATTTGGATTAAAAATAGAAAAACATGACTATGAAACAAAGGTAAAACATATAAGAGAGTTTTTAGAAGATGGAGACAAAGTAAAGGTTATTATTATGTTTAGAGGAAGAGAAAACGTTCACCCAGAAATAGGACAGCAATTAGCAGAAAGGATAATACAGGATACTCAAGATGTTGGAAAGGTTGAAAAACAACCTAAAAAAGAAGGTAGAAATATGATATTTACATTAGTTCCATTAAAGAACAAAGGGTAGCCTTTAAGGTTTACCCATTTCTTTTTGTAAAAATTCTGTGTGAATAATTTTTGTAGAAAAATTCAAATATTATTACAAATACTAATATCCCCAAGCTAGTCCAAAAGGAATTTTGGGAAGTTTTCCATTGGTAGTTCATTAATACTATTAATACAGAAAAAATAATAATAAAATTTAAAAATATTATTCCTCTATTACCTTCTACTTTGTTTTCCTTTGAAAGTTTGAAATGAGATGCTATCACGAAAAGGTAAATTATTAAAAATACAAAACTTATGATAGAAGAAATTCCTTCTAAATTAAATGCTATTGCAAATACCAAACTTAAAACAGCAGTTATATATAAACCTTCTGGTTCATTAAACCAAACTTTCCTTTCAAATATCTTTGGCAATTCACCTTTTTTTGCAAGGACATAAGCAATATTTGCCCCACCATATAAAGTTGCATTTATTGCAGATGATGTTGAAAATAAAGCTCCAAGAGCCACTAAAATAAAACCAAAATTTCCTAAAAATGGTTTTGAAGCTTCTGCTAAAGCATACTCTTTTGCTTTTATTAACTCTTCTACACCAAGATTTCCAATAGCAGTAATAGCAACAGAGATGTAAATAAATGAAACAATTACAATACTTAGGTAAATTGCTTTTGGAACAGTTTTTTCTGGATTTTCTATATTTTCTGATGCATTTGTTATAAGTCCAAATCCCATATAAGTTAGAAATAAAACTGATGCAGCATAAAATATGTCAGTTATTCCAGTTTGAGAAAAACTAGGTTTTATATATTCAGGATTTATATTCCATATACCAATAATTACAAAAGAAAGCAGTATAGAAACTTTTATTAACACTATCCAAAATTCTGCCTTACCAACTGCTTTAGAACCAAAGAAATTTAGAACAATAAAGATTGCTACTACAAAAGATTCTATAATCCCAAGTAATAATTTATTAGAAGATACTCCTAAAAGTGCTAAAAAATAACCTGCAAATGCTTTTGCAAATAAAGATATAGAAATCACATAACTAAACCACATCAAAAAACTTAGAGCACCGGTTATAACATTACTCCCAAAGCCTCTTAATATAAATTCAATAGGACCAGCATTTGATACAAATTTACTTCCTAATTTTGCATAAGAATATGCTACTGCTAAAGAAATTAATCCTGCTAAAGCAAAAGCTATCGGCAAATTAGTTCCACAAATCTGAGCCCCTACTCCTAAAATTGAAAATATACCAGCTCCTATCATAGTCCCTACTGCAAGGGATACAGCTTCCCATAAACCCATCTTTTTGGATTTCTTCATTGTCTATCTAGTTCTTTAAACGCTTTTTCTGATTGTTGAATTTGCCTATTATAGCTATCTGGGTCTTTATATATAACCTCTTTTTTGGAACAAGAAATTATGAAAATAGTTAAGACTAACATTGAAGCTATCCATTTCATTTTTACACCTTGTTCACTTTTTGTTTAGCCAGTAATGCATATTACCTTGAGGTGCGTTTAAGAAAATATTATTGTTTTTGTTTTCCTTAATTGCTTCCATTAGTTTTTCCTGAACTTGAATCTCTTTCCATTTTAAAATGTTTTTGTCTATTGATTTACTTAAAAGCCTATTTGCTTTAGCTTGAGCTTCTGCTTCTAAAATTCTTGCTTTAGCCCTACCTTCTGCTTCTTTTACTCTTTTTTCTGCTTCAGCTTCTGCTCTTATGATTTTTTCAATTTTTTCCGTTTCTGCTTTTATTTTCCTGACTTCTTGCTCTTTTTTAGCTTTTTCTTCTACATATTTCATTTTTTCTGCTTCTTGTTTTGCAATTTGAACTTCTTCAATTTTTTGAGCTATTCTTGGAGGTAGTTTTATGTCCCTTAATTGAACTCCTATAACCTGAACTTTATTTTTAGAAACATTTTTAATAGCCTTTTTTATACCTTCCTCTATTTTTACACCTATCTCCTGTCTTTTTACAGGTAGTTTCTCTGCTGGATATTCTCCAATAACATCTCTAACAACATCTCTGATTGTAGGATTTACAAGCTTATCTTCCCAGTTCCATCCCCATTCCTGTATCATTTCTGAAGCTTGGTCAGGAATTAGTCTATATTGGACTGTTAGTTCTATCCTTACAGGTAATCCTCTTTCATCTAAAACATTAATTGCTGGCTTTTCTATTAAACCTTCTTTATCTGGTCTGTCTTGAGAACCTTTATAATTTATTGTATGAACCTTTACATCTACAATTTTTATATCCTGAATAATTGGAATTTTAAAATGTAGCCCTGGCATTAGCTCCTCATTATCAAACTTTCCAAGGGTTATTTTTATACCTACATTTCCTGACTGAATGGTTTTAAATGGAGAAAATACAAAAACAAATATGGCAATAAATAAAATTATAATTGGAACTATAGCAATTTTACTTACAATGTTAGATGGAATATCTTTACTCATATTCTCCCCCTTTAGTGAAAGTTTTTAAAAAGTTTTTATAATCTTCTGGTGTATTAATGCTTTGATACATATAAATTGCATTTTTGAAGTTTTTTATCTCATTTTCATTAATAACTACTTTTTTTAAATTGTCAATCCATTTCATTAAAGACCTATTGCCGTTTTTAAATATGTTTTCTGCTATTTCTAAAGAGTTTTTTTTATAAACTGTATTAAACGGTTGTCTTTTTTCGTTAACTATTGGTAAAACCATATCATATCCTTCAATTTTGCCTGCAAGGTATTTAATAAGTTCTGTAGAAATAACAGGAATATCACAGGTTGATATTAAGACTTTTTCATGTTTTACATAGTTTTTAGCAGAAATAACACCATTTAAAGGTCCTTCATAAGGAAACAAATCTTTTACTAGGGATACTTGAGGAAAACCTTCTATTATCCCTGAATAGTTAGAAAAGTCCTTATTTACAATAACTACAATGTTATCAGAAATCTCAGATAATTTTTCTAAGATATGCCTTAAAAAAGGTTTCCCTTTAAAATCCAAAAAAGCTTTGTCTTTTCCCATTCGTTTACTTTTTCCGCCTGCAAGCACAATACAGGAAAGGGACATTAGTCCTCTCCTTTTAATATGTTAAGAAGATTAAATAACATCCAGAACAGGTTAACAATATCTAAAAATAGAGCAATTGCTATTTCTACAGGAGTTGATTTTTCATAAAGTAATCTAGATGTGTCATATAGTATAAAACCAGAAAACAGTAGTGCTCCCATTCCTGACATTACAAAATGTAAAGTTCTGTTTTCCCAAAATAGTCCAATTATTGCCATAATTACTACAAGTATTAAACCTACAAATAAAAATCCTCCAATAAAGCTAAAATCTTTTTTTGTTATAAATACATAAGCAGTTAAAGAACCTGTTATTAAAGCTGTCAAGATAAAAGCCTGTTTAAAAATTTCATATAAAGCTGGAGAACTAAATATTACTGCTATTGCAGGAGCATCAAAAAACCCTACAACGAATGTAAAAACTCCAAAAAAGATATATCCAAGAACATTCTTTTGGTTAAATAAAGCTATCATCATACTTCCAATAGTTACTAAAAACGAAACAATTAGAAATCCCCACTTTCCAAGAGAAAGCATTTGAGGAACAAATTTTAATCCAACTACTGCTCCAACAAACATAAGTAAAAATCCTAAGCTTAACAGTCCATAAGTTTTTACTAAAAGGTCTGTTTTCCTATTTTCAATCTGAGTCTGGGTTGTTTGGATTTGCAATTTATATACCTCCGTTTTATTTTATTTTTAAACAGGCTTTTATCTTGACAGCTTTAATAACAGGTTCTTTAACTGCTTATGTATTTATAACAAAAAAAGATTTTAGCTTTATTGGAGGATTTTTATTTGTAGGTTTAATACTTGT
>QNYP01000135.1 GCA_003978675.1 Hydrogenothermus sp. | reverse complement strand
GCATTAGAAGAAGGAAAATCTCTAAAAGAGGCAATATTAGGAAGTATAAGAGTAAGAACAAGACCAGTTTTAATGACAGCCTTTGCAACATCAGTTGGGATGATACCAATAGCTTTAAGTTGGGCTTTAGGACTAGAAAGACTTGCCCCTCTTGGAGTAGTAGCAATTGGCGGGTTAATAATTGGAACATTTCTAACTTTAGTTTATGTACCTGTTTTATACTTTTACCTTTTTAGGAAGAGAAATATTTAATATAATATTGAGGAGGTTAAAGGCCGTAAATAATTAGCTAAGAGAAGAGGTAGGTCTAAAATAGAAACTCTTGAACAATTTTTAAAAAATTACGGTTATATAGCTGTATTTATAGGTACATTTTTAGAAGGGGAAATATTTGTATTAATTACAGGTTTTTTTATCAAACTAGGATATTTAAAAATTATTCCTTCATTTGTTTTTGCATCTTTAGGAGTAATAGTTCATGAGCTTATATATTTTTTTCTAGGAAGATGGAAAGGTAGAGAGTTTCTACTAAAAAATAGATATACAAGAAAAAAATATAGAAAAGCAAAGCAATTTTTGGAAAAGTATGGAGTTTTATCTATTTTTATTGTTAGATTTTTATATGGAATGAGAATAGTTCCAATTGTTCTAATGGGTGCTTCTGGTTTTAATGTTTATAAGTTTCTATTTTTTAATATTTTATCTCTATTTATCTGGATGAGTATATACTTATCTTTAGGTTATGTCTTTGGTAAACTTGCAGAGGTTTACTTTGGAAAAGCAAAAGAATACTACTTTATTGCTGTTGGTATATTATTTGCTATTATAACCTTAATTTTCCTAATTTTTAAGATAAAAGAAAAGTTAAATTCTACTTAACAACTAAAACAGATTGGTTCGCATACTTAATTAAATTACTTGCAGTGCTACCGAGTAATAGCCTTTTAAATCCACCAACTCCTCTATGTCCCACAACAATAAGGTCTGCACCTATACTATCTGCATAATCCATAATTTCTTCTGCTGGTTCACCCTCTAAAACTTTAGCTAATGCAATAATTCCTTCTTTTTTTGCTTCCTCCATAGCTTCTTTCAAATATTTTTCTTCTTTTGAAATTTCTTCCTTTTCATATTTTTCTATTTCTTCTGGAGGGATATAATCAATAGCTGCAAACTCAAATGGTCTAACAACACCAACAATATGAAGTTCGGTATTTAAACACTTTGTAATTTCAATGGCTTTTTTTAAAGCTTTTTTGCTAGATTCTGACCCATCATATCCTAAAACTAATTTCGTAAATGCCATGACCTACCCCTTAAAAAGTATATTTAATTGATGTAATAAATATAGTATCTAATTTTTTTATATTATCTTCAACAGGAAGATTTTGATAGTTAAGATTATATGATATTTCCATAGATAAATTTTTTGTAATTCTATTCTCTAAAGAGTTTTCTGCAGTTATAAAATAGTCTTTATTTGTTCTTGAGGTTAATTTATATATAATCCTCTGTTTAAATTTTACATTTTCTAAAAGTTTAATTCTAAATCTTTCTTCTATGTGATGGAGGAAATATCTTTCTATATAATTTGTTATTGGAGCTGTGTATTTATCTGTAAGTTCGTTGTAAATCCTGTAAACATAGTAAGATGTAGATAGATAGATTTTTTCATTTTTAAAAATATAAATGCCTACCCCTGGACCTGTTCCTATGGAGTGTTTATATCCTTGAAATGGATTCCTATAGTAATCAATATCCCAGAATATAAAAACGGGGAAAAATCTTCTTTCCAATCTTCCCCAAGCTTCAATACGCTCTGCATTTTTTTCTCCTTTACTTTCTCCATAAAGTGCTGAAAACTTCAGGTATTCTCTCCAAGTTTCTCCTTTGTGTGTATAGTTTACATTTCCCCTTACTGTTGTTGTTTGTGAGTTTCCAGAGGTAGAAACAACTCCTAAAGATACACTAAAATTTTGTTTTTTTTCATCTAAAGCAAAAGAAAAAGAAAAAAGGGAAAGGATTAGATAAAAAATAAGGTAAATCATTTATTTAACTACTATATTTAAAATTTTTCCTTTTATAAAAATAGTTTTAACAATCTGTTTTCCTTCTAACCATCTTTTTATATTTTCATCTTGTTTTGCTACGTTTAAAAGCTCCTCTTCTGATATATCTGCACTTACAATAACTTTACCTCTAACTTTTCCATTTATTTGAATTGGAATTTCTTTTGTTTTTTCTAGCAAAGCCTCTTCATCATATTCTGGGAATGGTTGATTTATTGTAAAGCCTTTATTTCCTAATTCTTTCCATAGGGTATCCGACAAAAATGGAGTAAATGGAGATAAAAGTAAAATGAGATTATCTATAGCTTCTTTTAAAACCTTTTTGTTATTTCCTTTGTATGAGCTTATTTCATTAACTAATTCCATTATGGAGGCAATAGCAGTGTTAAATTGGTATTCTTTTGTTATATCCTCATTTACTTTTTTTATTGTTTGATGAAGTTTCCTTCTTAATTTTTGGTCTTCTTCATTTAGGTTTTTAAAGTCTTCTTTTGTGTAAGTAATATCTTTTAACTCTTCAGATTTTGAGATAACTAAATTCCATACCCTTTTAATAAATCTATGAGCACCTTCAACACCACTTTCGATCCAGTCAAAATTATTTTGAGGTGGGGCAGCGAAAAGAGTATATAACCTGACTGTATCTGCCCCATATTTTTCAATCATTTCATCAGGGTCAACTGTATTATGTTTAGATTTAGACATCTTATCAGATTTACCGTATTTTTCTTCTAATTCTTTTAAGACAGCATAATCCAATCCAAGTTTTTCAAATAACAATTTTGCATTATCATTTAATGTTAAATGATTTTCTTCTAAAAACTCTTTTAAGGTTTTTGCCATTTTACTCCTATTCTCCAAGAATATATTAAATCTTAAATATTCTATCTTAAATTAGCTTCTTCCTCCACTAACCTTTCTGCAAGATAATCTGCTAAATGCTGAACTTTTATATTTTTGTAATTTTCACTGTGTTTATACATACCATCTGCAATATTAAAGACACACCCAGGACAATCACTTAATACATATTGAGCCTGTGTATTTTCTAAATCCTTGACTTTTCTTTTTTGTAGCTCAGTTGCAACTTCGTAATTAGCAACAGAAAAATAACCTGCAAAACCACAACACATCATTGCCTGTTCGCCTTCTACATACTCTGCATTTTCTACACTTTTTAAAACATTTCTATATGTATTTGGGTTTGTATTCATAGCTGTATATGAGTGGCAAGGGAAATGGAATGTAACTTTTTCACCATTTCCTTTAAATGTTATGTATCCTTGTTCTTCAAGTATTTCTGCGAAATCTTTTACTGGATATTTGTATTCTTCTTTTAAAGCCCCTCCACATGTAGGACAAGCAACAACTATATAATCAAATTCGTATTTGTCTATTTCTTCTTTGTTGTGTTTCATTAGCTTTTCAAATGCCTCAACATTCCCACCGTATAAGTGAGGTGCCCCACAACATCTTATATTTTCTGGAACTACAACCTCATAACCTGCAGTTTCCATAAGTTTTAAAACATTTTCTCCTGTTTTTCCGTAGAACGCATCTATCATACAACCTGTAAAAAATAGTAATCTTCCTTTTTTCTCTTTTTTAGGTTTTACAATTTTTCCTCTTAAACCAAAAGGTTTTGCAGTTGGTTTAGGCATTAGTTTTGTGTATTTAGGAATACCTGTATCTAAAAATACTGCATTGTATTCTGGAACTTCCTTTTTGAATAGTTTTCCGTAAGCCTGCATTAATGATGGGGCAAATTTCATTGCTGTTTTTGTTATTAAATTACCCATCATAGAAAGGCCAGTAAATACTGCAGTTTTGACAAAATCTTTCTTACCTAATTCTTTATTACCCATATAACGGGCCCTAAACATAATTTCTTTATATTCAACTTCATTTGGACAAATCCATTCACATCTTCTACACATAGCACATTCATTCCACTGGGCTACTACTTCTTCTGTAAGTGGCATAATACCATCTACAACTGCTTCTGCTAAAGCTAGTCTACCTCTTGGTGAACTTCTTTCCTCTTTTACTACGCTGTATGTAGGACATACAGACCTACACGCAGAGCATTTTACACACTGGTGTGCAAGTTCTAAAGAAAGCTCAACTTTTATCTCATTTGCCATTGTTTTCCTCCTTGTTTAAGCCTAAAACTTTGTTGTAGCATTTATCAACTTTTATTTTTCCTTCTATAACTAATTCATTAATAATTTTTTGAATTTCGTTTCTAGAAATGCCTACTAATTTTTCTAAATCACCTGTTTTTAATGGCTTATTTGAAAGTTTTATAATTTCTAACACTTTGTTCTTCATGTTAAAAGTTTATAAATATTAGAATTTGATAACAATAAGATACATCATAAGTTATTTTTGTGTTTTATCTGGTTTTTCTTTGGCATAATACATTAGCCTATCAACTAAATCCTTTAAAACTGGTGCTGCAACAGTTCCTCCACCTATAAATTCCCATTTTTTTATTTTTTTTGGTTCGTTTAGGAATATAACCACTGTGTATTTAGGGTTGTCTACAGGAAAAAAGCCAGCAAACCAAGTGTAAAATTTTTCCATTGATAATGCTTTTATTTTAGGGTCATACTTTTGTGCTGTTCCTGTTTTCCCTGCAATCGTGAAAAACTCAGATTTTCCTTTTTTAGCTGTTCCTTTTTCTACAACTAGCTTTAAAGTTTGTTTTAGCCACTTTATTTCTTTATCTGTTAAAGCTTTTCTTATAATCACTGTTTTTTCTTTAATTGTTTTACCGCTTTCATCAATATATCCCAGTGCTAATTTTGGTTTTAGTAAATAACCTCCATTTGCTATTGCCGAATATGCCATTGCAACTTGTATAGGTGTTGCTGTCCAAGATTGTCCTATGGATGCATAAGCTATTTGCACAGGTCTAGGGTCTTCTCTCAATTTTCCTTTTGATTCTCCCGGAAATATTCCTGTTGATTTACCAAATCCTAAATTTTTAAATATAGAGTAAAATTCATCTGGTTTAAATCTTAAAGCTATTTTTATAACACCAACATTAGAAGAGTGAATTATTACGTCTTTTACAGTTAGCCATCCAAATTTTTTGTGGTCTTTAATTCTTACTCCATCTACATAGATTTTTCCATTTTCTCCAAATATTATTTCATCTTTTCTTACTTTCCCTGTAGCAACAGCTTTAGCGACAACAAAAGGTTTGGCAAGAGAACCAATTTCGTATGGTGTATGGAAGGTTATATTTTTATGGCTTTTGTATTTCCAGTATTTGTTTGGGTCATAGTTTGGATAAGTTGCATTTGCAAGTATTTCTCCTGTGTTAGGGTTTACAATAAGAATTAATGCTTCTTTAGGTTTTCTTAGTTTTACTACTTTCCTTAGAGCTTCTTCGGCAATGAATTGTATGTTCTTGTCTATTGTTGTTATTAAATCCTTTTTAGGTTTTTTTTCCTCATCAACTATCGTTATAGGAAATCCCCTTGCATCTTTCATAAGTAAAATGTGTCCAATTCCTCCCCCTAGAACATTATCAAATTTTTTCTCTATTCCAGTTTTTCCTTCTCCATCATATTTGTTTACATATCCTATTGTATTTCCTGCTATCTTACCTAAAGGGTAAAATCGCTTTGAACCTTCAATAATGCCTAAGTTCCATATTTTTGTTTCTCGTCTAATAGCTTCTATGATTGGTTGATAGTCTTTTCCTAGGTTTTTTGCTAAAACTACATACCCTTTTGAGTTTAATTTTTTTAGTATCCAGTTTTGAGGTTTTCTTAAAATAGGAGATAATTTTTGTGCCAGTTCTATTTTCCTTTCTTCTGCCGTTTTTATTACTTTTCCATTTTTCTTTAAATCTCTTATATATTGAGGTAAAACAAAGACAGTAATGGTTGGAACACTTAAAGCTAAAACTTCTTTATTTCTATCAAATATAGTTCCCCTTGGAAGAATTACATCATCTTTTGTGTAATACTGTTTTCTAATATGTTTTAAAATATCTTCCCTTGATGTGATTTGAAGAGTAATAAGTTTTATTACAACTACTATAAAAAACAGTGAAATAAAGAATGCAAAAAAGTATACCTTTGTTGGCTTCATTAATATTTAATAAACTTAACTTTTTCCATATTAACAGGTTTCATATGTAATTTTTTCTTTGCTATTTTGTTTATCCTTTTAGGATCCTTTAGCTTTGCTATTTCTTTTTTTAGTATCATGTTTTCATATACCATAAACTCTTTGGATTTTGTTAATTGGGCTATTTCTTTCTCCACTTCAACAAATTTTATGTTGTATAGTATTAGCAAAGAGGATATGGTAAGTATCATTAAGAAAAATAAGGCCTGTTTCTTTAATATGGAAAAATCTTTTCTTGCTTCTATTGTTAGTTCTTTTACTCTTATCATATCTATATCCTCTTTGCCACTCTTAATTTAGCACTCCTAGATGGAGGGTTTTCATTTATTTCCTCTTTAGTTGGTGTAATAGGTTTTTTCGTTAAAATTTCAATTTTCTTTAATTTTTTTGCATCTTTAAATAGATTTTTTACTATTCTATCTTCAAGGGAATGAAAAGATATAGCTTGCAGTATTCCTCCTTTGTCTAGCAGTTCTATAGATTTTCTTATAGCTATTTCTATTTCTTCAAGTTCATTATTCACTTCAATTCTTATTGCTTGAAAGGTTTTTGTTGCAGGGTGTATTTTCCTGTGTCTTAACTTTGGTGGATATACACTGCAAACAATATCTGCCAGTTGTTTTGTAGTTTCTATTTTATCTTTTTGTCTTCTTTTTATTATTTCTTTTGCTATTTTTTTTGCAAATTTTTCTTCTCCATACTCTTTGAGTATTTTTTCTAGTTGCCATTCTTGATAGTAATTAACAACATAATAAGCGTCTAAATCCTGGGAAGTATCCATTCTCATATCTAGGGGTTCTTCTCTTTGAAATGAAAATCCTCTAGGAAGCCTAAGCTGAAAATGGGAAACTCCAAAATCAAAAATTATTCCACCAACTTTTTCTATTGTTAAATCCTTTAGGACTTCATCTATATCTTTAAATGGAGATTTTACAAAAATAACTCTATCTTGAAATTTCCTTAACCTTTCTTTAGCATAGCTTAACGCATAATTGTCTTTATCTATTCCAATAATTTTTACATCAGGAAATTTTTCTAAAATCGCTTCAGAATGCCCTCCTCCTCCCAGAGTGGCATCTACTATATATTTATTATTTGTTTCTCTTTTTTCAAAAAAATTTAAAACTTCATTTTTTAAAACAGAATAGTGAGATACCATTAAACTTCTAATTTATTTGTTGGTATTTTAAACTTATCTTCCATAATATCTATTCCACATTGTAAATCTTCTAACCAGTCTAAGAATTTATTCACTATATCTTTTCCTTTGAAGATTGCTCCATGTTGAGGAGCTATTGTTTCTATGTCTAATTCTCTAACCATTTTTACCCAGGCTTTTAGAATTTTATTTGTTGGTATATATCTTCTATGAAAACCTTCCATATATTGAATATGATTTTCAAAATCTTCAACAAACACATAATCTTGACCAAGAGAAGCTCCTAAATCTCCAGAGTACAGAGTTTTAGAAACAGGGTCATAAACATGTAAGTTTCCAGGAGAGTGCATGAAGTGTCCCGGTAAAATATAAAGTTCGATTTCTCCTAATTTTACAATTCCTCCTTCATCATCTATACCAATAAGTCTGTCCATAACAAATTTATCAACTCCAAAGTGAGGAATAAATCTAAGCCAAAGTTTAGATGATAAAGCTTTTGCTTTTGTTGTCATTAACCATCCGTTTATGGCAGCAACAATATCTGGGTCTTGGTGAGATAGAAAAATGTAATCTAAGTTGTTTACTCCAATAATTTTTCCTACTTCGGAAATAAGATGCTTGAAAACTTTGTGTCCACCTGGGTCTAAAATCATACCTTTTCCGTTGTCAACAATCATATGAACATTTGCCTGAACCATTTCTCCATGACCAAAGTCTTCAAGAAGAAGATTTTTGTGATTTCCATCATCGAAAATTACAACGGCATTTTCCATAATATAAACCCTCCGGCGTTATTTGTTTTTCTTTCTTTTTTTATTAAGTGCTAAAAAAATTTTAACATCAAATTTAATTAAAGCATCAAAAACAGTAAGTTCTAAAGAAGGTTTTTTTCTTTGTTTTTTAAATAAAAACGGTACAAGTTCAGGGTAATCTTTTACAAATTCATAGCACTCTTTTTTGGTAAATGTTTTGCAAATTGCATACATAATTATAGCAGTTAATATAAGGTCTATGTCTATTTCTGGATAATTATCGTATGTGCAAAGACTTAAGGAAACTAAAGATGCAGTTGTTTCCAATAGCCCTCCTTCATAATCTCTGCTTCTATAATCATTTCTTTTCTCAAGCTTTTTTCTTATGTCCTCATTAAATATAAACCTTTCTAAAAGTTCCTTGTATTTCTTTTTCCTTACTTCATTAAAACCTATTTCTATTTGATGCCATAAAAATTCGTAAGCGTAAGGTGTTTTTTCCATTATCTAAACACTTGCTCGTTTATCTTAATATCAGCTTCTTTTTGGAGTTTATCTAACAACATAGAAAATACATCGTTATATTTTTGATTTAAAAGTATAGGTTTTATATCTTTCAATTTATCTCTAATTTCTTTTGAAATAGGTTTTTTATCATCAACTTTTATAATAACAATTTTATCTATTGCTTTTATTGGATTAGATAAGTTATTAATATTTGTATTTCTTATATTTGTTAAATCTTCTTCTCTTAAACCATAAGTAAATTGGATATCTCTTAAAGTTTTATTTTCTAGCCTAATTTCTTTAGCATTGAATTTTTCTTTTAATACTTTTTCAGATAACTTTTCTTTACTTAATAATTTTAAAGTTTCTTCTAACTTTCTGGAAATTAGATTTCTTTCTAACTTAGCTTTTATTTCATTTTTTGCATCTTCAAAGGTTTTTAACTTGGATTTTTCTCCTGCGTATACAACTAGATATATTTTATCTTTCGTTTTTACTAATTTAATTTTGTTTTCTTTATTAACAGCTTTAGCTTCTTTTTTTACTTTATCTGGAAAACCTTTTATTTGGTTTTCAAATCCAGAAAATACAGGTTTTTTTTCAGGTTTTTTACCAGTTTTTAGCAGTTTAAACATTTCTTGTGCCTGCTTTATTGCCTCTTCATCTTTAGCATTAAATTCATAAATTGCAATTTCCTTTTGTTTTTCTTTAACAAATTCATCTTTATGTTTTTCATAGTAATCTTTCAAATCTTTTTCAGATACAGATACTTTAGGCTGGATAATAAATATTTTTCCAGATATTCTTTGAAAATATTTGTTTAATGCTTTATCAATTTCTTCATCTGTTATATATACTCCAGATTTAACAATATTTGAAATGTGTTGAACAGTTAGTTCTCGCATCATTAATTCAGTAAAAAATGCTGGAGACACATTAAATCTAGATAAAAATGCTTGGTATTTTGAATAATCAAATTTTCCGTTTGTTTGGAAAATTTCCATCTTAGATATAGCTTTTTTTGCTTCTTCTGGAGTTGCAACAATACCTTCTTCCTCTGCAAATTGGTTTAAAAGCTCTCTATTTATTACCTTTTGTAAAGCTTGTGAATATATCTGCTGTTTTAAAGGAGCAGTATCTACTCCTTGACTTTCTAAAAATGCAGTAATGGTATTTACTTCAAAGAAAAATTCTTGAAAAGAAATATCTTTCCCATTTACTTGAGCTACACCATTTATGTTTCCAGATATTCTTTGAAAATATTTGTTTAATGCTTTA
>QNYP01000140.1 GCA_003978675.1 Hydrogenothermus sp. | reverse complement strand
ACTAATAGGATTTTTGTTTAATGTATTCCATGACTTTGTATTTTATAAGATAGACCCTTGTATGAAAACTGTTGAAAGCTTATCAATAGATAAACCTCAAGATTTATCTTTAGACCCTTTATGTAATATACACAAAAATTTTCATATGTATTATATCTTTGTAGAAAAATTAGATTTTGTAGATATACCCGTTATATCTATCAATTTCCCTATTCCTAAAAACCTATCTCTTAAACCTCTGAAAATAGAAATTTTTAAACCTCCAACCTAGTTTCTGCTTATTCTCACAGGATTACTCTGCCTTTACAATCCTAAGATTTAAGGAGGTTTTATATGTTTACAAGAATATTTTTGGCTATATTCATATTTCTTACATTTTCATACGGAGAAACTTTTAAAGAGATTTTAGAAAAAGCTTTAGAAAGTAGCCCTTATTTAAAAAGTATAAAATATAGTGTTAAATCTTATGAAGGGCAAATTCTGCAAGCCAAAAGGAATTTTAACCCACAGGTTCAAGTAGAATTTGGGAGACTTATTTCCCAAACAGATAGTGGATTTGCTTTAACAAATTTACAAATATCACAACAGCTTAGATTATGGGGTGAAAAATACCTTGCAATAAAATCAGCAGGTTTAAGAAAAAAAGCTCAAGAGTATTTCTATGAGGCACAAAAAAGAATTTTTGAGGGTAATTTATATCAAATCTTTTATGAAATCTTATATATTGATGCTCAAATCAAAATTAAAGAAAAGGAAGTAGCTTTATTAAATCAGTTAAAAAAATTTATTGACCATAAATATAAATTTGGTGAAGCATTAATAATTGATGTTTTAAGGATAGACAGAGATATTTCAATAGTTAAATCTAAACTAGAAACTCTAAAGGCTTTGAAACAGGCTAAAGAAACTTTGTTTTTTGCATTTGCAGGAATTAACCCTGTAAAAATAGAAGGGAATTTTGAAGAATTAAATATAAACTTGGCTAAACCTACAAATTTTCCATTAATCTCTTATTATGAGCTTTTAATCAAATCTTACAATACCCAAATAAAGAGACAAAAAGCTTTAGCAAAACCTCAGGTTTATATTGGTCTTGTTGCGGGAGAAGATGCAGTAGATTTAGGAAAATATGAATTCGGCATAAATATATCTTCAAGTTTACCAGTTTTTTACAAAAATGAAGGACAAATTATCAGTTTAGTAAATCAAAAATCTCAAGTTTTACAAAAGAAAAGACAGGTGGAATTTCAATACGAAGCAAAGCTTAAATCTTTAGGTATGCAAATAAATGCATTAAAAAAACAGCTGGAAACAGTAAAGAAAACAGCCATTTTAAAACTGCAGAATGCATTGGAAATTGCCCAAAAGGGATATCAAGAAGGAACAGTAAGCTTTTTAGAGCTATCTAGTATAAGAAAACAATACTTTGAAACCCTTAATCTAAAAGCAAGCTTAATCTATGAAATACACAAAACTTATGGAGAATACATAAAAATTGGAGGTCTTGAAATATGAGATTAATTTTAATCTTAATCTTAACTATATTTGTGTTTTCATATTCAAAAGAAGAAAATGTAGTTTCTAATAGTAATATAATTCCAGAAACCGTTCAAAAGGCATTAGGAATAGAATCTATTGTTTTAAAGCCTATGACTGTTAATATAACAAAAAAATATCCAGCAATAGTGAAAGATGACTTAACATTATCAGAAAAAATATACTCACCAGTTGAAGGAATAGTAAAAAAATTACCTCTTAAAGAAGGAGATAAAGTAAAAAAAGGCCAAATAGTTGCTTATATATACTCACCTGAAATATCAAGATTAATTGTTAGTATAAATGAAGCAAAAGCAAATTATGAAATACTGAAAAAACTGTATGAGAGAGAAAAATTACTTTACAAAAATAAACTAATTACATATACAAGATTTTTTAGTTCAAAAATAAAGTTAGAAAATGCAAAGGCAAAATTAGATGCTTTAAAAGAAAGTTTAAAAGCTTATGGAGAAATCAATGATAACCTATTAGTTCTCAGAGCAAATATAAATGGATACATAGCAAAACAAAATGTAGTTTTAGGGGATAGTGTTAGTTTAGATAAAATGATTTTCAAAATACATTCCCATGACAGATTATGGACTGTTGCCTATGTGCCAATTTCTGAAATTCAATTAATAAAAAAAGGTGAAACTGTTGAAATTTTATCACCTTTAGGAAAAACAGCAGGTTTCATAGATTTTATAAGCCATAGTGTAGATAAAGAAACAAAAAGAGTAGAAGTAAGAATTGTTTCTGATAATACAAATGACACATTAAAACCGAATATGTTTGTTGATGTAAAAATTCCAATAGCTAAAGAAAAAGGTCTTTTTATACCTATTTCTGCAGTTATTAAAACAGATGAAGGAAATTTTGTAATTCTTAAAAAAGAAAACGCCTTTTATCCAGTTAAAGTTGTTTTAGGAGAAAGAATTGGAAATTATTACAAAGTTTTAAAAGGGGTTAGAGCAGGAAAAGAAGTGGTTATTAAGGGAGTGGTCCATCTAAAAGCTAAATTCTTCGGAGAGGCAGAAGAATAGGAGGTTAAGAGATGATACATTGGATACTTAAATATAGATTATTAATTTTGTTTGTAATACTAGGGCTGGTAGGGTATGGATACTACTCATATAAAACTATTCCTGTTGATACATTTCCAGACCCAACACCGCTACAGGTAAATATCTATACAGAAGCACCAGGATATTCTGCAGAAGAAGTGGAAGCTCTTATTACAAAAAAAGTAGAAACTGTAATGGCAGGGATAAAAGATGTTGAAAAAGTAAGGAGTGAAAGTATTCCGGGACTTTCATATGTTTCGATATTTTTCAAAGATGGAACAGATATTTATTTTGATAGAAGACTTGTTATGGAAAAATTACCAGAAGCACAAAGTCAATTACCGCAAGGTATAACCCCGATAATGGGTCCTAATACATCTGGACTTGGTAATGTTTTACTTTATGCGTTGGTTGATACAACAGGCAAATATTCGTTAACAGATTTAAAAGCAATTCAAGAATGGATAGTTAGACCTATTTTAAAAGCAATAAGTGGTGTTGAAGATATTGTCCAATGGGGACCTGAAAAGGCGTTTTTAATAAAACCTGATATTGAAAAACTACTTGTATATAACCTTTCTTTAGATGATATTTTTGAAGCAATAGATAAAAATGGAGGACTTTCAGGAGGAGGATATACAAAAACAGATGAAGGCGATCTTGTAATAAGAACTGTTGCAAGTATTACCAGTATAAAGCAGATAGAAAATATTCCTGTTAAATTTAATGATGGACAGATAATAAGAGTTAAAGATGTTGCGAATGTAGTAGAAGGAGAAGTTCCACAAAGAAGAGGAGCTTTTACACTTAACGGACAGGAAGTTCAGGGAAATATTGTTTTAAAAAGGATTGGGGAAAATACTCAAGAACTTGTAGAAAAACTAAGAAAAGAGATAAACAGAATAAACCAGGAAGTCCTTCCAGAAGGAGTTGAGATAAAAGTTTTATATGACCAATCTTATCTAACAGAAAAAGCCCTTTCTACAATCCAAAAAGCACTACTTGAAGGTATTATTTTAGTTTCAATTGCTATGATTTTATACCTTGGAAATATAAGGGCAGCATTTTTAGTAATATTATCAATACCTTTTACACTCTTAATCTCATTTATTCTAATGAAACATTACGGGCTTACTGCAAATCTTATGTCATTAGGAGGACTTGCAATAGGATTAGGTCTTTTTGCAGATGCTACAGTTGTTGTTATTGAAAATATTTTTAGACATTTAAGCCATAGTAAAGAAGATGTTAAAGACAAACTAACAAAGCTTGAAATAATAAAACTATCTGTCCAAGAAATAACAAAGCCTGTTATTTTTGCAATTTTAATAATAATGGTAGTGTTCTTACCAATATTTAGCTTTGAGTCAGTTGAGGGAAAATACTTTAAACCTCTAGCAATAACAATTATATTTGCTCTTGCATCTTCCTTATTTGTAGCAATTATTGCTATGCCAGTTTTGGCTTACTTTGGACTAAAACCAGGAAATGAAAAAACAGTATTTATGGAAATTATAGAAAAAGCATATCTGAAATTGCTAAACACAGCTTTTAAAATAGGAGTGATTTTATTTGTGCTAACGATTATCCTGTTTGGAGGAAGTTTATATCTATTTACAAAAATAGGAACAGAGTTTACACCTCAGTTAGATGAAGGAGCAGTTTTAGCAGAAATATACCTAGATCCAAATATATCTTTGGAAGAAAGTAAAAAAATAGCCCAGTATGTAGAGAGTAAGGCGAAAGAGTTTGATGTTGTTGTAAATGCTTTTTCTACAGTTGGTAGAGCGGAAAAAGGTGAAGTTCAAGATGTTAACTATATAGAAACTTGGATTTTATTAAAACCTTATAGTCAATGGCAAACTTTTAAATCAAGAAAAGAGTTTGAAAATGCTTTAAGGGAAAAGTTGAAAGATTTGCCTGTTGCAGGATTAATATTTACCCAACCAATAGCTATGAGAATAGAGGAACTATTATCAGGAGTAAAAGCTACAGTTGCAGTGAAAATATTTGGAGATGATTTAAACAAAATTAATGAATTAGCTTATAAAGTTGAAGAAGTTGCTAAGAAAACAAAAGGTTCAAAAGATGTTGAAACAGAGTCTCAAACAGGGAAATTACAACTTCAAATAATTCCTAAGTACGAAGTTTTATACAGATATGGTTTTACAGTAGATACCATTTTGTCTTTAGTTGGTAAATATGTTGCAGGAGTTGAAGTAAACGAGTTTAGAAAAGGTTTAATAAGTTTTCCAATTTACATAAAAATTCCTGATAAATACCTGTATGATGTAGAAGTTATAAAAAACATACCTATCTATAAGACAGGTGAGAAGACACTGCTCAGGTTAAAAGATGTTGCAGAAGTGAAAGTAGTTCCAGGATTTTTCAAAATTAGACATGAAAATGGTTTAAGGTATGCATTAGTTCAGCTTAATATTGAAGGTAGAGATTTAGGAGGGTTTATAAATGAGCTTAGAGAAAATATAAGAAAAGAAATAAAAATGCCAGAAGGATATTTTATAGAGTTTGCAGGTCAGTTTGAAAACCAAGAAAGAGCAATGAAAAAGCTTTCAATTGTAGTTCCAATAGCTATTTTGTTGATATTCTTACTATTATTTATAAACTACAACTCTGTAAAAGATGCACTAATAATTATGCTAAATGTTCCATTTGCAACAATTGGAGGAATAATAGCCCTTTATATATCTGGATTTAATTTGTCAGTTCCCGCTGCTATAGGATTTATTGCAGTATTTGGTATCGCTACTTTAAATGGAGTTGTTTTAGTTTCTTATATTAGACAAATGCTAGAAGAAGGATTTTATATAGAGAAGGCAATATCTAGAGCTACAAGACTTAGACTTAGACCTATTTTAATAACAGCTACTGCAGCTTCTTTAGGACTTGTTCCAATATTATTTACAAACGATATAGGTTCAGAAATACAAAAACCAATAGCAGTAGTAGTAATAGGAGGGATATTTACATCCACATTTTTAACATTGATACTACTTCCTATTGTTTATAGGTTTGCATATAAGTTTAAAATTTAATTAGAAATTTGGGGGAGAGAATTCCTCCCCTGTTTTTTTATTTTTAATGTTTAAAGTGTCTCATTCCTGTGAAAATAAGGGCTATATTATGTTCGTTAGCTGCCTGTATAACTTCATTGTCTCTTATTGAACCACCTGGCTGTATTATTGCAGTTATTCCATATTTAGCTGCTTCATCTACACTATCTCTAAATGGTAAAAATGCTTCAGAAGCTAGAACGCTACCTTCTAAAGGTAAATTAAACTCTTTAGCCTTTTTTATAGCTGTTTCTAAACTATCTACTCTAGAAGTTTGACCGGGGCCTATACCAACTGTAGCTTTATCTTTTGCTAAAACCACAGAATTAGATTTAGTATGTTTGACAACTTTTAGTGCAAATAATAAATCTTCTTTCTCTTGATCTGTTGGCTTTCTATTAGATACTACTTTCCATTCCTTTATCAACTCTAAATCTCTGTCTTGAACCAGTAATCCTCCTGTAATCCTTCTATGATCAAATCCTTTTGGTTTATCATAAAAGTTATTTATTTTTACAAGTCTTAAATTTTTCTTTTTTGAAGTTAAAAAATCAAAAGCATCTTTTTCAAAATCTGGAGCTATTACAACTTCTAAAAATATTTCAACTAACTTTTGAGCAGTATCTAGTTTTAAAGGCTCGTTAAAAGCAACAATTCCACCATAAGCAGATTTAGGGTCTCTTTTTAGAGCTTGTTCATACGCCTCAACTTGAGTTTTAGCAACAGCAACACCGCAAGGATTATTATGTTTAACAATTACACATGCAGGTTCTTCAAATTCTTTAACTAAATTAACAGCAGACTCTACATCTAAAAAGTTATTAAAAGACATTTCTTTACCATGTAAAACTTCACTGTTTGCTATAGAAAAGCCGTCATATTCAACTGGAGATATATAAAGGGAAGCTTCTTGATGTGGGTTTTCTCCATATCTTAAACTTTGTTTTTTTCTTAGTGGAATTGAGAATTCTTCAGGAAATTTTTCATTAATTCCTAGTTTTTCATTTAAAACATTAGAAATAATACTATCGTAAACAGCAGTATGCCTAAACGCTTTCACTGCAAGTTTTCTTCTTGTTTCTAAAGAAGTTTCTCCATTTTTTTCTATTTCTTCTAAAACTAAATCATAATCATTTGGGTCAACAATAATCGTTGTAAATTTATGGTTTTTAGCAGAAGCCCTAACCATTGCAGGGCCACCAATATCTATATTTTCTATAATTTCATCTATATTAGCACCTCTTTTTACAGTTTCCTCAAATGGATAAAGATTTATTGCAACTATGTCTATCGGAATTATTTCATGTTCCTCAAGCTGTTTCATATATTCTGGGTTGTCTCTAACGGCAAGTAATGCTCCGTGTATTTTAGGGTGTAATGTTTTTACCCTTCCTCCCATAATTTCAGGAAAACCTGTAATTTGAGATACTTCTATTACTGGTATTCCGTTTTCTTTTAATTTTTTGGCAGTTCCTGAAGATGAAATAATTTCATATCCTAATTCTACTAGTTTTTTTGCAAATTCAACTACTTTTTCTTTGTTAGAAACAGAAATTAAGGCTCTTTTAGGCATTTTTTCTCCTTATTAAATTATTTTAGATTGAATTATGCTATCCTTTGTGTTTAGAAAATGTCAAGAAGTTATATTAAAAATTTCCTCTGCTTTTTCTTTTATTCTTTCTTTTGTGCTTTCTAGGAATTTTTGTGCAAATACAACTATGTAAACTTTACTTTTGTTTTCATTTATTTTCTCTACTTTTACCCATACTCTTCTATGAACTGTGTAAAATGCAACCATAATACCAAATACAACAATAACAGTTCCTATCCATATAAGATTTACTCCAGGCATTTTAGTTATTTGTAATCCTGAAAAGTATCTAGGTTCAAACTCCTCTATCATTATTAAGTAAGGATATCCATATTTCCATCCAAATTGATTAAATGCAGGTATTGCAACATTTGGATCAGCAAGAATTGGAAGGTTAAATTCTTGGTTATTATACTTAACTCTAACAACTATTACTGGGTCGTAAATATCTTGATTTATAAGCATTGGATTTTTGTAATTCAATGTCTGATTTATCACAGTTAGATTCTGGTCATTAAATTTTATAAACTTATCTCCAAATTTATATTCAATTCTAGGTGCAGAAGAGAATAAAACAACAGATTTAGCCTCATAGTCTTTTAGAATTTTTTCATACTTTTTCTTTTCTTCCTCTGTTTTTGCAGTTGCTAGTTTTTGTTGGATTTCATTAATTTCTTTCATAAGTTGTAACATTTTTCTATAATCAACAACTATAAGTTTAGCTCTTTTTATATCTCCTGTTTTTCCATAAGTTGCCTGAAATATTCTGTATCCTCCGTAATCTGTTGGATTATTTACTTGAACTATAGATTTTTGTTTAAGTTGTCCTTGTTGCCAGATTTCTATTTCACTGTTAAAAGATTTAATTGCTCCTTTAAATTTTTCGCTATCGTAAAAATCTAACCAAAATTTGTTTACTTTTATTTCAAAAGGTAGCATATGTATTTCATTACCTGCTTGAAGGGAACCTTCTCTAAATTTAAAGAAGAAATTTCTACTTTCTCCTTCTGGAATTTCTATTTGTCCACGGATACCAAAAACTGCCCCCATAAATGCACCAACTAGAAATACAATTATCCCTACATGAGTTATAAACATGCCCCATCTTGAAAATCTTCCTTTTTCAGCAAATAAGTAAATTTCTTTATCTGTTTCTTCTACTTTCTCTACTTTCTTAAATCCTAAACTGTGTAAAAGTTGGATAGTTTTTTCAAAGGCTTGTTTAAAAGGAAGATTAACTTCAAATTCTAGTTTATTTTTTGATTTTAAGTCTTTTTCTGTTAGTTTTTTATGAATTCTGCCATAAGCTTGCATGTATATTTTGGGAAATCTGTCTATAGTAGCAACTATTACAGCAACAGCAACCATAAAAATTAAAAGCTGATAATACCATGAATGAAAAACATTATTTACCCAGGTTAGCCATATGATTTTTGCCCAAAAATCTCCAAAACTTTTTACATATTCAATATAAGTTGCACCTTGTTTTATATATGTAGAACCAAGAACAGTTAATATTGCAAGAATTATTAAATAAATAACTCCAGCTTTAACACCTGTTAATGCCATAAATATCTTTTTAACCTTCTCCAATAAAGTCCTCCTTTAAAGCAATTCCGAAAACTTCCTTGTATTTATCTATTACTGCTCTTCGTATTTTATCATTAAGTTCTTTTGTCAAAGGTTGAACTATATCTATTATATTTCCTGTTGATGTTTTTTTCTGAGGAAATACTATAAAGAGACCACCATGCTTGTTTTCAACAATTTTTATACCTTTTATTAGTAATACTTCATCTATAACTATATCGGCAACTGCTCTGACTCTGCCTCCTGTTCCACTTGTATCAAAAGGATATATATTTACTTCTGTAATTTCCATATCATTAGTAATTTAAAATATTTGCTATCTCAAATTCTCTTATTTCTGGCTTTTTTATCTTTCCAAAAGAAATTTCCAAAGGTTTAGATAATATATTCCCTTTTTCAAAAGCTACCATAAAGTTTTTATTTCCGTTTAAAAATTCTCTAACAGCAAATACTCCAAATCTTGAAGCCATTAATCTATCATAAGCAGTTGGAGTTCCTCCTCTTTGTATATATCCTAAAACAGAATATCTAACTTCTCCAAAATCTCCAATTTCATTAAGTTTTTTTTGTAAAATCTTTGAAAATTCTTGTGCCTTTGCTACTCCTTCTGCAAGAACTATAAGGAAAAAGTTTTTACCTCTTTTTTTTGCATTAACAATTGTATCTATGACTTTATGTAAAGGATGAGGATATTCTGGAATTAGTATACAGTCTGCACCTGTGGCAATACCTGTTTCAAGAGCTATAAAACCACTTTCCCTTCCCATGACTTCAACAACAAAAATTCTTTCGTGAGACATAGTAGTATCTTTTATTTTTTCTATGGCATCAACTGCAGTGTTTATAGCAGTATCAAATCCTATTGTATAGTCTGTTCCATAAGTGTCATTATCTATAGTTTTTGGAATACCTATTACTGGAATATCAAACTCTTTGGAAAATGTATCCTTGGAAACTTCCATTTCCTCCAATTACAAAAAGAGCCTGAATATTTAAGTTTTTTAAATTTTCGTATGCTATTTTTCTGTATTTGTAATCTTTGAATCTAGGTTCTCTAGAAGTTAATAAGAAAGTTCCCCCTTTGTTTAGAAATCCTGAAACATCATTTGATGATAAAATCGTATAATCGTTATCTATTAAACCTTTATAGCCTCTTTTAAATCCTATTACTTCTAGATTATAAAAATTTGCCGTTCTGACTACTGCTCTAATAACAGCATTTAATCCGGGGGCATCTCCCCCAGATGTTAAAACAGCTAACTTTTTTTTCATTTACTTTTGCATATAGCAAAAATCTCTATGCATAGCCATTACTGGTAATATAGTTCCATCTTTCTTAGAAACATGGACTTTTCTTACAACATTACCGATGTCTTCATAGCCTTCTAAATAAGCCTCTCCAACATAGTAGTCTCCGTATTCGCAAACAATAATTTTAGATACGTGATTACTTCCACCAATATAGTCTTTTATTATTTTCGTAGCTTCAGATTTTGTAATAGCAAAGCTGTTAAAAATAGTTGCTAAAGAAAGTCCAGCAATAGCTAATATTTTCTTCATCTCCTAACCTCCATTCATTTCGGATTTCTAAACAAAGGGGGAACTTTCTTATTAACTTCTAGAGAACCTAGATTCAAAGATTACAAATACAGAAAAATAGCATACGAAAATTTAAAAAACTTAAATATTCAGGCTCTTTTTGTAATTGGAGGAAATGGAAGTTTCCAAGG
>QNYP01000141.1 GCA_003978675.1 Hydrogenothermus sp. | reverse complement strand
GCACAAAAACAGGCAGTAGAATTTGGTGCAAAATTTTCAGGAGCTACTGTTCACTTTGTTAGTAAAGAACTGGATAATGGTCCTGTGATTATTCAAGCAGTCGTCCCAATAACTCCTGATGATACACATGAAAGCCTATCAGAAAAAATTCTAAAATGGGAGCATAGAATATACCCTCAGGCTATAAAGTGGTTTTGTGAAGGAAGAATTAAGTTAGATGGTAGAAAAGTTATTGTAGAAAATGCGAAGTATGGAGAAATTCCAGTAAATCCAGCATTGGAGGATTTCTAATGAAAAAAGTAGCTCTTATTTTAGCCCTAATTATTGGATTTACTAATATAACTTTTGCTGTTGAAGATATTATCTCTGAAGTTGTGGATATTAAGTTTGCTAAAGAAATAAAAAATAGAGAGCCTATATATGTATCAAATATTTTTCCTAATGATATAAAAAAGGTTTACTGCTGGACAAAAATAAAGGCTTTTAAAGTCCCTACATATGTAATTCACGAATGGTATTACAAAGGTAGAAAAATGGCTTCTGTTAAATTAAGTATTACTTACCCTTTATTTAGGACTTGGAGTTCAAAAAGAATAATTCCAAGCTGGACTGGAAATTGGGAAGTAATTGTCAAAGATGAAAATGGAAATATAATTGCCACAAAATCTTTTCTTATACAGGAAAAGTAAACACCTCAGCATATATGGTAATATATATTAGAATAAGCTGATTTTTGAAGATACTAAGGAGGTCTGGTTATTGGCTCTTGTTGTAAAAAAGTTTGGTGGAACTTCTGTAGGTAGTATAGAAAGGATAAAAAATGTGGCAAAGAAAGTCAAAGAAGGTTTAGATAGAGGAGAGAAAGTAGTTGTTGTTTCTTCTGCAATGTCTGGAGAAACAGATAGATTACTAAGACTTTGTTATGAACTTTCAAAAAGACCAAATCCAAGGGAAGTTGACCAGGTAGTTTCAACAGGTGAGCAAGTTGCAATAGGACTTCTATCTATTGCTTTACAAGAAATGGGAATACCTGCAGTTTCTTTAACAGGCTGGCAAGTACCAATAGAAACAGATGATATTCACATGAAAGCTAGAATTAACCATATATCTACCAAAAGGATGTTGGAAGAATTAGATAAAGGAAAAGTTGTTATCGTTGCAGGTTTTCAGGGAATAGATAAAAACGGAGATATTACAACTCTCGGAAGAGGTGGTTCTGATACAACTGCAGTAGCACTTGCAGCGGCATTAAATGCTGATGTGTGTGAAATATATACTGATGTTCCTGGAGTATTTACTGCAGACCCTAGAATCGTTGAAGGTGCAAAGAAAATCCCTATAATTTCTTATGAAGAAATGATGGAAATGGCATCTTTAGGTTCCAAAGTTATGCAAATTCGCTCTGTTGAGTTTGCAGCAAAATATGGCGTTAAAATACATGTTCGTTCATCTTTTTCTGACGAAGAAGGAACTTGGATAGTGGAGGAGAATGAAGATATGGAAAAAGTAGCAGTTAGAGGCATTAGCCATGATTTAAAAGAATCAAGAATAACAGTTGTAAAAGTTCCAGATAAGCCGGGAATTGCTGCGAAATTATTTAAGACATTAGGGGATAACAATATTGTTGTTGATATGATTGTTCAGAATGTTTCTCACGAAGGTTATACAGATATTTCATTTACAGTAAATAAAACAGATGCAGACTTTGCAGAAGATATTGCAAAAGAAGTTGCTAAAGAAGTTGGGGCTGAAGGAGTAGAAAGAAACGATAAAATAGCTAAAATATCAGTAGTTGGTCTTGGAATGAAAACTCATGCAGGAACTGCAGGTAAAATGTTTGATGTTCTTCAAAAAGAAGGAATAAACATATATGCAATTTCAACTTCTGAAATAAAAATATCTTGCCTTATAGATGAAAAATATGCAGAACTCGCAGTTAGAGCATTACATGAAGCATTCATAGAAGATAAAGATACAATGGTTATTGATTAATTTTGTAAGGAGAAGCTGTTATGGCTTTGATAAAAAATATAAAAAAGGTTTTAATAGCCAACAGAGGAGAAATAGCAACAAGGATAATAAGAGCCTGTAAAGAGCTTGGAATAAAAACTGTTGCTATATACTCAGAGGCAGATTCTAAAGGTATATGGGTTAAAAAAGCTGATGAAGCATATATGATACCTGGAGATCCAATAAAAGCATATCTAAACTTTTATAAAATCGTAGACTTAGCAAGGCAAACAAGGTGTGATGCAATACATCCAGGGTACGGTTTCTTGTCTGAAAATGCAGATTTTGCAAGGTACTGTCAAAAAAAAGGAATTATCTTTATAGGACCAAAACCTGAACATATAGAGCTTTTCGGAGATAAGATTAAATCAAAAATCGCAATGAGAGAAGTTGGAGTCCCTGTTTTACCGGGAACAGATGAGCCTATAACAGATATAAATGAGGCTAAAAAGGTAGCAAAAGAAATAGGTTTTCCTGTGATAATAAAGGCTGCCTATGGTGGTGGCGGTCGTGGAATGAGAATTGTTAGAAAAGAAGAAGATTTTGAAGAATTATTTAAATCTGCAACGTTAGAAGCAGAAAAATTCTTTGGAAATGGTGCAGTATTTATAGAAAAATATGTTGAAAATCCAAGACACATTGAAATTCAAGTAATGGCAGATAAATACGGGAATGTAATACACCTTGGAGAAAGAGACTGCTCTATCCAGAGAAGACATCAGAAGGTAATAGAAATTGCTCCATCGCCAAGACTTTCTGAAGAAGTAAGAAGAGAGCTTTACAGAGTAGCTGTTAAATCTATGTTCAGACTAGGTTATGAAAGTGTTGGAACATTAGAATTTCTAGTGGATGAAAATGATAATTTCTACTTTATTGAGATGAATACAAGAATACAGGTAGAACACCCTGTCACTGAAATGGTAACAGGAATAGATATAATGCAAAGAATGATTCAAATTGCAGATGGTATGAAATTACCATTTTTACAGGAAGAAGTTCAATTTAGAGGATACTCAATAGAATTTAGAATAAATGCTGAAGACCCATCTAAAAATTTTGCACCATCTCCAGGAAAGATTACCTCTTATTACTCACCAGGTGGACCTGGAGTTCGTATAGATTCTGCCGTTTACAAAGACTATATAATTCCGCCTTATTATGACCCAATGGTAGCAAAGTTAATTGTCTGGGCTCTATCGTGGGAGCAGGTTGTAAACAGAGCTCAAAGGGCATTAGATGAGTTTATAGTAAGAGGAACTCCAACAAACTTACCATTATTAAGACACATTGTTAGAGATAAAGATTTTAGAGAAGGAAGATTTACAACAAATTACTTAGATAAAAAACTTCCAACATTTAAATTTAGAAGAGAAGAAACAAATCCAGAAGAATTAGCAGTTGCTATAGCTGCAGCTGTTGCAGCGTATCATAAGTTATAAAATGAGGAATAAAATGGCTACTTTAACTAAGATAAAGAAAACTACAAAAAAGAAAAAGCAAATCCCAAAAGAATTAGTATATGAGCTTATAAATGGTTCACCAGTTTATTATAGAGACTATGAAAAAGTTTTATCGGGACAGACAACATTAGAGGGAGTTATGGGAAGTAGCGATTTACAGTCTTGGATAATCTTAACTATAGTCGAATTTTTATTATTAAACTTAGATAAAGAGAAATATAAAGTTTTATCAAATGAACTTGGGTATATTCCAAAACAAAGAACCAGATACAACTTAGACATAGCTATTATTGATAGAAACAAAATAAAAAAATTAACAGGAAAGTATTTGAAAATACCTCCTGAAGTAGTCATAGAAGTAGATACAAAAGCAGACCTGAAAAAATTTGAAAACCCACAAGATTATTTTCACAGAAAAACACAGGATTTACTCGATAGTGGAATAAAAAAAGTAGTATGGATTTTTACAAAAGAGAAAAAAATATGGATAGCTGAAAAAGGAAAGAGATGGATAATAACAGATTGGGACGATGAAATAAACATTTTTGATGATATAAACTTTAACTTAAAAAAACTTTTAGACAAAGAGAATATAAAATACTAGGAGGTTTATAAATGTCTACAATTATAGACATAAGAGGTAGAGAAGTTTTAGATTCAAGAGGTAATCCGACAGTTGAAGCAGAAGTCGTTTTAGAAAGTGGTGTTGTAGCAAGTGCAATTGTTCCATCTGGAGCATCAACAGGAGAAAGGGAAGCACTAGAGCTTAGAGATGGAGATAAAAACAGATTTAAAGGAAAAGGCGTTTTAAAAGCAGTAGAAAACATAAACACAAAAATTGCAGACCTTTTAATTGGTGAAGAATCTACAGACCAAGTTAGAATTGATAATTTAATGCTAAAACTTGATGGAACAGAAAATAAATCTAACCTTGGAGCTAATGCAATTTTAGCAGTTTCAATGGCAGTGGCAAGGGCATCTGCAATAGAATTAGGTCTTCCTTTATATAGATACTTAGGAGGAGCAAATGCAAAAGTTTTACCTGTTCCATTAATGAATGTTATAAACGGTGGAGCACACGCAGACAACGGATTAGATTTTCAAGAGTTTATGATTGTTCCTGTTTATGGAGGAAGTTTTAAAGAAGCATTAAGAGCAGGAGTAGAAGTTTTCCATACATTAAAATCTGTTTTAAAAGAAAAGGGACTTTCAACAAATGTTGGAGATGAAGGTGGATTTGCACCTGCTTTAAATTCAACAAAAGAAGCTTTAGATTTACTTCAAGAAGCAATCAAAAAAGCAGGTTATGATCCAGAAGAAGATGTGTTTTTAGCTTTAGATGTTGCATCTTCTGAATTTTATGATGAAGAAAAAGGAGTTTACAAGGTTCAAGGAGAAGAACTATCTGCAGATGATATGATTGAACTTTATGCAGAGTTAATAAGTGCATACAGAATTGTTTCAATAGAAGACCCTCTTGCAGAAAATGATTGGGAAGGATGGAAAAAGTTAACTGAAACTCTTGGAAATAGAGTTCAACTTGTTGGAGATGATTTATTTACAACAAATCCAAAAATATTACAAAAAGGAATTGAAGAAGGCGTTGCGAATTCAATACTTATCAAACTAAACCAGATTGGTAGTCTAACCGAAACATTAGATGCTATAGAACTTGCAAAAGTAAATAGCTATACGAATATTATTTCCCACAGATCTGGAGAAAGTGAAGATACATTTATAGCAGATTTAGCAGTTGCAACAAACGCAGGACAAATAAAAACAGGTTCAGCATCAAGAACAGACAGGACAGCAAAATATAACCAGCTATTAAGAATAGAAGAGGAATTAGGAGATTATGCAATCTTTAGAGGAAAAGACACATTTAAAAAATACCTTTAAAAAAGTTTTTAGGGCAGAGAATATTCTGCCCGCCATTCTTATTTTTTTGTTGCTTTATAGTGTAATAATTCTTTTATTTGGTAGAAATAACATTTTTAAATATTTTTCAAATCTTGAAAAAAGACAGGCAATTCTTAATGAAATAAAAACTCTTAGAGAAGAAAATGACCAGCTATACAAACAAATAGATGAGTTAAAGCATAACTACTTCGTAATTGAAAAAGAAGCTAGAGAAAATTTAGGACTTGTGAAAGAAAACGAAGAAATATTTATTTTTGTAGGCGAAAAACAACCAAAACAAGAGAGACAGGATAGATGGATAGACAAGGTAAAGAACATATACAGGGAATACTATCTAGACAAATAGATGCAGTGTTTTTTGATTTAGATGGAACTTTGATAAACTCATCAAAAGATATAGCAATTTCAGCTAATTATGCATTAGAAAAACTTGGTTTTCCCAAACTTGCTGAAGAAGAAATTGTTAAACACATAGGGTATGGTGGAGAAAATTTATTAAGAAATATTTTGCCTGTGAATAATGAAAACATTTTAAAAGAAGCAGTAAAGATATTTAGAGAATATTATTTTTCAAACCCTGCTATCTATACAAAGCCTTACGAGTTAATTCCAGAAATTTTAGAAAGCTTAAAAAAACAAGGCAGAAAAATTGCAGTAATAACAAACAAATATTATGACATATCAAAGGAAATATTAGAGAAACTGGATATATTCCAGTATATAGATTTACTTCTTGGAGGAGACAGTGTAAAAAATAAGAAGCCCAATCCTGAACCTGTTTTAAAAGCAATGGAAATTTTAAACGTTAAAACTCCTGTCATTATTGGAGATAGTGAGACAGATGTAAAATCAGGAAAAGATGCAGGTATAAAAACTGTGCTTGTTGAATACGGATTTGGAAAAGTAGATTTAGCAAGAAGTTTTAACCCCGATTTTATTGTTAAAAACACAAAAGAGTTAAGAGAACTACTATGCGAATAACAGTAAAGGTAAAACCAAAATCCAAAAAGGTTTCTGTAAAAAAAATCTCAGAAAATATGTATGAAGTAAAGTTAAAATCACCTCCAGAAAAAGGAAAAGCAAATGAGGAGCTTATAGAAATACTTTCTAAAGTTTTCAACAAGCCAAAGTCAAATATAAAACTAATAAAAGGACAAACATCAAGAGAAAAGCTAATTGAAATTATTTGATTCTTTTAAACATACCAAAAATAGATTAAAATAAAGGCATTTAAATAAAACTTAGGATGCTTTTAAATAGATGGAATATAGATTTTTAACAGAAGAATTACAGAAAAAAATAAAAAGTATACAAAATAGATATTTAGCAAAAGAACAAGCTATCATACCATCTTTACATCTAATACAAGAAACCTACAGAGATATACCCAAAGAAGCAGTTGAAGAGTTGTCCCATTTTCTTCAAGTTCCACTTGCAGATATAGAGGGAATAGTTTCTTTCTATGATATGTTTAGATTTAAGAAAAACGCAAAAAATCATATTAGATTATGTAGAAACTTGCCTTGCCATTTAGGAGGAAGTAGAAAACTTTTAAAAATGCTGGAGAAACTTACAGGAGCGAAAGCACAAGGACATAGCCAAGATGGTAAATGGTATATAGAGCTTGTTGAATGTATTGGAAGTTGTGCAATTGCTCCTTCTTTTTTAATAAACTATGACCTGTATGATGGAAGTAAAATAAAAAATGAGGAAGATTTAAAAAAGATTCTTGAAAAATACGACTAACTTGGTGAGGTTAGATGAGCATAAGAGATAAAATTCCACATTTACCGGAAATATATGTTGATAGTAATATAAATCTTCTTTTAAAAAGGGCAAAAGAAAATAGAACTGTAGATATAGAAGAATATGAAACAACAGGAGGATATTCTGCTTTAAGGAAGGCACTAGAAAGATTTTCACCAGATGATATTATAACCTTAGTAGAAGAAAGTACCCTTAGAGGTAGAGGTGGAGCTGGTTTCCCAACAGGAAAGAAATGGAGATTTGTTGTAGCAAATCCAAAACCAAGATATTTGATATGTAATGCTGACGAATCAGAACCGGGAACATTCAAAGATAGAATCATAATAGAAAGAGACCCACATCTTTTAATAGAAGGAATGATAATTTCCGCTTATGCAATTGGAGCAGAAAAAGGATTTATATATATAAGAGGAGAATATCCTGCTGGATATATGATTTTAGAAAATGCTATAGAAGAAGCATATAAAAAAGGTTATCTAGGTAAAAATATTTTAGGAAGTGATTTTTCTTTTGATTTATATGTTTATAGAGGTGCAGGTGCTTATATTTGTGGAGAAGAGACAGCATTAATAGAAAGTTTAGAAGGAAAAAGAGGACATCCAAGATTAAAACCTCCTTATCCACCACAATATGGGCTTTTTGGAAGACCTACTGTTGTAAATAATGTTGAAACATTATCAAATATTCCAATTATAGTGACCTATGAACAGTATTTTATGCATATAGGTCCTCCTGGATATTATGGTCCTAAATTATTTCCTGTTAGCGGAAAGGTTAGAAGACCAGGAGTTTATGAGTCTACAATGGACATAACTCTAGAAGAGCTTATAGATATGGCTGGAGGGGCAATAGGAACACCGAAAGCTGTGTTTTCAGGAGCATTGGGGGTTTATCACCATTCAGAATTTAATATTCCAATGGACTACTCACCTAGAGGTTTTGGAGGAACAGGAACTACAATTGTTTTAAATGAGGAAGATTGTATAATTGATTCACTTATTGTAATAGCAAACTTTTTCCATCATGAAAGCTGTGGTAAATGTACTCCTTGTAGAATTGGAACTTATGAGCAATACAATATAATAAAAAAGTTCCAAGAAGGAACGGCAACAGAAGAAGATATAAAACTACTACAGCATTTAGGTAAAAATATTCCTATTGGTTCTATATGTGGTTTAGGTTATTCTGCGCCAAATGCAATAATGGATGCATTGAGAAAATTTAGAGATGAGTTTGAAGCACATATAAAAGGAGAATGTCCAGCAGGAGTATGTTTTTAAATGAGAAAGACTATATATATACTCCTTCTTTTATCTTTTTTTGCTTTTGCTAGCGAAAAAAATGATGAAAAATTAAAAAGACTCTTAACAATTATACAGGGAAGTTTTAACGACAAAGTTTATACAATTACAATTCAGAAAGCTAAAGAGTATTTGAAACTTGCCCCTGAAAATGATAAATATAGAGAAAAAGTAGCTAAAATACTTGTTTATAGCTTCGTAAAATCTAAAAGGTATAACATAGAAGATATAATTTCCTTAATAGAAAGACTAAATTTGTCTAAAGATACAAAAATATACATTTATTCAATTTTATTAAAAGAAGCTAAAGACAATAAAATAAAGAAAACTTTGCTTTTGAGATTATATTCTTTAACAAAAAACAAAAAATTTCTTATAAAACTAGCATCAATCCTTTACAAAGAAGAAAATTACTCACAGATTTTAAAACTTCCTAATCAAAAAGAGATAAATCTATATAAAGTAATAGCCCTTTACAGACAAAAAAAATACAGAGAACTTGTTAACTTCACAGAAAAAATGTCTAAATTTCCATCAGAAAACAAAGATGAGGTTTTATACTATAGAGGACTTGCTTTAATTAAAATTGGTAAGAAAGAAAAGGGAATAAAAACATTAGAGGCAATAACATTTAAAACACCAAAAATTATAAAATACATAGCCAATTATTATCTAAAAAATGGTAAATATATATTTGCTGAGAAATATCTTAAAATGCTTTACTTGGAAGAAAAAGAAAGAGAATTTGCACTATTTTATCTAGGCTATGTAAATGAAAAACAAAAAGATTATCAAAAGGCATATGAGTATTATAAAAAACTACTCAAGGCAAAAAATGAAAAATATAAAAAACTTGCAATGCAGAGAATTGTCTATCTTAAGTCTCTAGGTAAACTTCCTAAGGAAAAACTGTATTCAATAAGAGTTGTTCTTTATAAAAATGTAGATAAAGCAAAAAGATTCATAGAAAATAAAAAATTAGATGAATGTTTTGTTTACCCATATAAGAAATTTATAGGTGTGTATTGTGGAATTTTCTATGATAAAGAAGAATCTAAAGTTGAGAAAGAAAAACTAAAAAGCAAGCTAAAAATAAAGGATATTGTTATCCAGAGATTAGAAATTTAATCATTATCATAAGCAGTCTCAATAGCCATTTTTATATCATTAAAAAGTATAGGCTGTGCATTTGGGTTTCTTAAAACATAAGCAGGGTGGTATGTAAGTATTAAAATTTTACCCTTCCACATTATCTTTTGTCCTCTTTCTTTGGTTATAGCAACATTTCTACGTAGAAAAGCTCTAGCTGCTGCTGCTCCCAATAAGCATATAACCTTTGGATTTATTATTTCTATTTGCTTTTCCAAAAATGGAAAGCAAGCTTCTTGTTCTTCTAATGTTGGGGTTCTATTTCCAGGTGGTCTACATTTGTTTACATTTGCTATATAAAACTCTTCTCTTTTATGTCCTGCTTCCTCTATTAGTTTGGTTAAAAGTTTTCCTGCTCTACCTACAAAAGGTCTCCCTTGCTTATCTTCGTCTGCTCCCGGAGCTTCTCCAACAAACATTAAAACAGTATTAGGGTTTCCTTCTCCTAAAACAGGTTGAATTCTATTTTTATATAATTCACATTTTGTGCATTGTTTAATTTCTTTTTCTATTTCTTTCGCTTATTCTTTTACTCCTGTTATTCCCTCTATTGCTTCCTCTTCACTATCAAAACATACTGCCTTTCCTCTGTGAACCATTATTTTA
>QNYP01000138.1 GCA_003978675.1 Hydrogenothermus sp. | reverse complement strand
TGTTTACTTAATAGTAAAACTAAATATAAAAAATTCTATCACTAAACCTTTATGGTTTATCATAGAAAATCTAGAAAGAGAAGAAAATTTAAAAACTTTACCTGCTAAAGAGGCCTTTTCTCTAGCTCTTGGAATAACAATAGTTAGTTTACTTTTTGAAGAAAAAATTGTAGCAATATCGATAGTATCCTTAGCAATTTATGATGGAATAGCAACAATAATAGGAATGAAATTTGGGAAAATAAAGCTTTTAAATAACAGGACATTAGAAGGGACAATTGCAGGAATTATTGTAAATACAATTGCTCTAAGTTTTATTATAAGTCCATTAATAGGATTAATAATTTCTATATTTGTTGCTGTTATTGAAAACATAAGTTTATCAAAAGAAGATAATTTTTATATTCCTGTAGCTACTGCATTTTTCAGCTTTTTTCTATTTTTGTATTTGAGAAATTTCATACCTTCTTTATAATTATAATTTAAGTAATTTCTAATAAGGATTTTAAGTTTATGAGAATAACTTTATTTTTGATAGCCTTCATCTATACATTTTGTAGCTATGCAGTAGATTGTAGCTATGCAGTAGAAGTAAAAGTTTTTACACCAAAAAAAGAAAAAATTACTATTTATTATGAAACAGATGGCTATTTGATAGCAGATAAAAAAGTAGAAATAAAACCTGAAATTTCAGGAATTGTTGAAGAAATTTTTGTAAAAGAAGGGCAGTATATAAAAAAAGACCAAAAACTAGTGAAAATAAAACAAACACAGCTAAATTTTCAGTTAGAAAGACAAAATTTTTTAATTCAAAAACAAAAGGAAAATTTAAATTACTTAAAAACAATTTTTGAAAGAAAAAAATTTTTATATGAAAAAAATCTAATTAGTGAAGATGAATTTTTACAGGCAAAAAGAAACTATTTAACAGCTTTACAAGATTTAAATACATTAGAAAGCCAGTTAAAAGAAATCCAAGATCAACTATTAAAAACTATAGTCAAAGCTCCTTTTGATGGATATTTAGATAAAAAATTTGTAAATATTGGAGATTTTGTTTCTTCTAATACAAAGCTTTTTTATTTATATGACCCTAAAAGTATAGTATTAAATTTTTATTTGCCACAGAGATTTTTAGGTATAGTAAAAAATTATCAAGAAATTGGTTTTAAACTAAATAACCAAAATCATAATGCAAAAATATTTTATATTTCAAATTCACTGACAAAAAATGGACTATTGCAAATAAAAGCAAAGCCTAAAGATTTAAATTTAACGTATGAGAATGTTTATGTGAAAGTTCAATTTCCAGAAAAAATTATAGAGGGATACATTTTGCCAGAAATGGCGGTTCACATGAAAAAATCAAAAGTATTTGTTTATGTGGTTGAAGATAGGAAAGTAAAAATAAAAACTATAAATGTACTTTCTCAAAAATATGGAAAAATCATAACAGATACATTTTTTAGTCAAAATGAAAAAGTAATTTTAGAAGCACCTTTTGATATAAAAGAGGGAATGGATGTTAAAATTATTAATTAGTTTGCTCTTTATCTTCTCACTATCGCTCGCAATTACTCGAGAAGATGTAATAAAACTTGCAGAAGAAAGAACCTCACAAATAAAACTATCAAAAAAAGACCTGGAATTAGTAGAAGCTCAAATTAAAGAGGTTATGAGTAATATTTATCCTCATTTAGAAATTAATGGAATATACACAAAATATGACCCAAATTATGTAACTGGATTCTCATTAAAAAGCCAATATAGGGCATCAATAAGTTTAAAACAAACAATTTTTGATAAATCGGTATTTGAGAGCATAAAAATAGCAAAATTAAATAGAAAACTACAAAAACTAATATTAAAACAAGTAAAAAACGAAGTTTTATATACTGCTCTTACTTTATATGAAGATATTTTATACAAAAAAAATCTTTTACAAATAAAACAAAAAACACTAAACTATTGGCAAAAACAACTAGAATTTACAGAAGAAAACTATAAACAAGGATTTATAAACAAGTTTGAATATTTAAGAACAAAAGCCCAGTATGAAAATGCCATAGCTGAAGTAGAACTTGCAAGAATAAATTATCAAAAGGCTTTAGTTAACCTAGAAAAGTTTTTATTTATAAATAGAAAAATCAATCCAAATGATAATATTGTAATATTTAAAGAAGGAATAAGCTCAGAAGAAGATTTAAAAAATAATCCTCAGTTAAAAGTAATAGAAAAGACCTCAAAAATAAAAAAAGAAGAAGCAAGATTTTATACATCATCTTTATATCCTAAGCTATATTTTCAAGCTTCTTATGAGTTTTATAATACAAGAGATTTTCCAGCTTTAAACGAAGTAGTTAGAAAAGGATACGTCTTAAATCTATCTCTAAATTGGCAATTTTTTGATGGATTAAATGCAAAAAGTAAGGCAATACAATCTAAAATAAATTCAACAAAAGAAAAAATTAAATATGAAGAACAACTTACAAATTTAGAAAAAGACTACGAAACGGCAGTTTTAGATATAAAAGCCTCAAAAATTCAGCTAAAAGCTATAAACCAGAATATAAAAGCATTAGAGCAAGCTCTAAAACTAGCAACAGAAAGGTACAAGTACAAAGTAGGCTCAATAATAGAAGTTTTGGAGGCTCAAAAAAATCTAGAGGAAGCTTATATAAATAGGCTAAATGTTATCTATCAACATAATTTAGCAATTCTAACAATAAAAAAACTTACAGGAGAATTTGCAAAATGAATATATTCCTGATAGGTTTTATGGGAAGTGGTAAATCTACAGTTGGAAAATTACTTGCAGAAAAACTTAATCTAAAATTTATTGATATAGATGAAGAAATAGAAAAACAGGAAAACAAAACAATTTCTCAAATTTTTAAAGAGAATGGAGAAATGTATTTTAGAAACTTAGAAAAACAAAAAATAAAAGAATTCCAGAGCAAAAAAGGCTATGTAGTATCAACAGGGGGAGGACTTGGAGCAAACAAAGAAAATATGGAGTTTATGAAAAAAAATGGAATAGTTATTTGGCTTGATGTTTCTTTAGAGGAAGTATTAAAAAGATGTAAAGAGGATACAAATAGACCATTATTAAATCAACCTTTAGAGAACTTAAAAAAGCTATATGAAAAGCGAAAAAATGTTTATTCTATGGCACATGTACATATAAAAACTGATGGAAAAAGTCCTAAAGAAATAACTGAAGAAATTATAGAAAAATGCAAATTTTTACAGGTATAGATATTGTAGAAAACTGCCGAATAGAAAAGGCAGTAAATAAACTAGGGAATAGGTTTTTAAATAGGATATATACCAAAAAAGAGCTTGAATATTGCTGTAAGAAAAAGGAATATATCCAATGTCTAGCTTCTAGATTTGCATGTAAAGAGGCTGTTATAAAAGCTTTTTTTCAAGCATTTAATCAAAAGCTTTTTTTCAAGCAAATAGAAATTCTAGGTAGGCATGGACTACCTGCAGAAATTTTACTGCACCTTGAAAAGCTCCCTCCAAAAGAGTTTCAAATTAGTATTTCTATATCCCATGAAAATACTTACTCTGTAGCTTCTGTAATAATTGTAGTTTATTAGTGCAGTCTTTTTTTTGCAGTTTAGGATAGGTCTAAATATGAGAAATTTATGAAAAATATATAAATATATAGTTTCTTTTTGAATTGGCATATTTATTGCTTCTATGATTTGTGTCATATAGGAGGAGGTTTTGAGATGTATATGAAAAAATTTATTGCTCCGGACTTGCAAACAGGCTGGATCAAGATATACGAAGAACTAGGAGAAGATGCAATAATAATCTCTGTAAAAGAAATAGAGAATGAGTTTGAAATAATAGCCGCGTCAGCAAATCCCATTAAATATCAAAAAAACAAAGAAAAACGAACTTTTTTAGAAAAATTAAGGTCGGAGTTTACATCAGATAAAGATATAGAGAATTTAGAAAAATTATTTGAAATCGTAATTAGCCTCAAAAATTCAAAAGATGAAATAAAAAAGTTTGCATCAAAGTTTTCTTATAAAAGTCTTTATAAATTATCTGAAATAAAATCAAAATCAGAACTCATAAAAAAGAAAATATATCCTAAAAAATTACAAAAAAAATTCCTTAATATATTCGGAGGAATAGCAACAGGAAAAACAACTACAGTTGTAAAGCTTGCAGCTAATTTAAAATTCAATCAAGAGAAAAAGGTAGCTGTTGCCTCTTTTGATTTCTTCAAAGTTGGAGGTTTTGAAAATTTAAAGAAATTCTGTGAAATTATGCAAGTTTCATTCTTTCCAATAAAATCAGAAAAAGATATTATTGCTTATAAAGATGATTTTGAAAACTTTGACCATGTTCTATTTGACACTCCGGGAAATTTAAAAAACTTAGAAGATACAGCTAACTTAATAAGCTATATTTCCCAATCTGAAAATTCAGAGAATATACTTGTAATTTCTTTAGATAAAAAAGATACAGTTATAGAGAGAGAAATTCAATATTTTTCAAACTTTAACATACACCATTGTATATTAACAAAGTTTGATGAAGTAGAAGAGTATGAATTTCTAATGGGCTTGGCAAATGTACCTTATAAAGTAAGCTTTATTACAAATGGATTAAACATTCCAAATGATATTTTTGAGCTTGAGGAGCTACTTGAAAAAGTAGAGGTTTAAGATGAAAGACCAAGCTAGAGTCTTAAGGGAACTTATAAAGAGTGAATATGATAACGATAATTTCCAAGTAATTACTATAACTTCGGGAAAAGGGGGAGTAGGAAAAACATCATTTACTGTGAACTTAGCATATGCTCTAGAGAAACTTGAGAAAAGAGTTTTAATTTTAGATGCAGATTTAGCGTTAGCAAATGTAAATATAATGCTTGGAGAAAAACCAGAGTACAATCTTATTCATGTTCTACAGGGAGAAAAAAGTATAAACGAAATTATATACACATCAAAATATGGTTTTAAATACATACCTGCATCTTCAGGAGTAGAAAAACTTGCAAATCTTTCAGCAAAAGAACAGTTATACCTAATAAATTCTTTAAAGGATATAGCTCTTAATTTTGATTTTATGTTAATAGACACTTCTGCAGGTATTTCTGAAATTGTTGTTAATTTTTGCTTGTCTGCGGACAAAACAATTGTAATCACAACTCCAGAACCTACATCAACAGCAGATGCTTATGCAATTTCAAGAATCTTACTTGAATACAAAACAGATATGATGGAGCTTGGGCTACTTGTAAATATGGTTCCATCTGTAGAAGAAGCAAAAAGAATTTATGAAGGCATAGATAGAGTTTTAAGGAAATTTACAGGTAAAGGAGTAGAGTTTTATGGCTATGTAAGAAAAGATGAAAAATTACCATTGTCAATAAAAGAAGGATTTTTACTACTAGATAAAAACAGAAAAACAAAATATTCACAGGATGTTTTTTCTTTTGCTGAGTTCTTAGCAACAGGAAAAAGAAAAGCCCAAAGAACAAACTTCTGGCAAAAGTTCTTTAACAACTTAATAAAAATCAAGGAGGAGTAAAAATGAGAATAACAAAGGCAGAAAGAGATAAAATAATCATGGAGTTTTATCCAAAAATAAAATATATCGTTCAAAGCATAAAACAGGAAAACCTTCCACCAATTGTTACGGAAGAAGATTTATTCCAGACAGGAATATTAGGTTTAGTGGATGCAATAGAAAAATATGATGAATCAAAAGGGGTAAAACTTTCTACATATGCAGAGATTAGAATAAGAGGGCAAATAATTGATGAGCTAAGAAAGTTAGATTGGGTACCTAGAAATATAAGGAAATGGTCTAAGGAAATAGAACTTGCTATTCTAGAAGTAGAACAAAATAAAGGAAGAGAAGCTACAGCAGAAGAAATTGCAGAGTATCTTGGTATTCCTGTTGAGGAATATATAAAAAGGGCAGAAAAAGTTATGAATAGTGGACTAATATCTATTGAAACAAACATTGGAAATGAAGAAGATGATACATCTAAGCTATGGCAAATTCTTTCAATAAATGATGATACTCCTGATAAGTATGTTGAAGAGGAAGAACTTAAAGAGATACTTTCAAAAATAATATCTGAAAAACTCGATGAAAGAGAAAAGTTAATTATATCTTTATACTACTATGAAGAACTTTCAATGAAAGAAATAGGACAAGTTCTAAATCTTACAGAATCAAGAATTTCCCAAATTCATACAAAAGCAATGCTAAAAATTAGAAAAGAGCTTGAAAAGTATGTAAAATATAAATCTAATGAGGGACAGTAATGTATTTGTTAGCTTTTTAATAGGAGACCTGGAATATTTTATTGTAAACAATAGAAACGAGATAAATAATTACATACAAAAAAACCAATCTATTCCTTATGAAAAAAGTTTATCTATTTTAAATAAATTTGCAGAAACTTTATCAAAAACATCTCAACTTATAAACTATATTGAAGAAATAAATGACAAAAATCTACTTAGAGATATGTTTATTGTTTCATCAGAGAGCCTTGCATGGATACTTTTTACTCTTCCATCTTTAAATGAAAAACTTCCAATTTTTCCAGAGGAACTAAATATAAATGGTCAAAGTATATACGATGTAATAGGTAACAACCTAATACAGATAGAAATGCTTATAGACAATCCAGATATAAGCCCATTTGTAGCTAAAAATTTAAAAGAGAACATTCAAGAAATATCTATGGCAATTGGTCATATTGTAAAAATGATGGATAAAAGTAAAGAAAGAAACTAGTTAATTTCAACAATAATATTTTTAAATTTATCAATTCTGGCTTTTGCAAATGGTGGGATTACTAAAGTAGAGCTATACTCTACGATTATTGAAGAACCTTCAATTTCATTTCCAGTTTCTAACTTGTCTCTGTTATAAACTTTTGTTTTATAAGGCTTTTTATTAAAAATCACTTCTTTTTCCATTAAAATACTATCTACAGGTGGATTTTTTCCCATATCTTCATAACTTTTAATCTCTGGTTTTTCTGTTTCACCAATCGCACGAAGTCTTATATTTACAATTTCAACTTTCCTATTTTTTGCACTATATCCGTAAAGTTTTTTATGTTCATTATGGAAATTTTCTACAAATTTTTCAGTAAAAGGAACTAAAATTTCAAAAGATTGCCCTTGATATCTCATATCAAGGAATTTTTCAAATTTAGTTTTATCTTTTGGAATTCCTTCATTTAGCATATCTTCTATAGCCTGATTTTCTAAAATTTCAAATAATTTAGATAAACTTTCATAAGAGGTATTTTCCTCTTTTTGCATTACAGTTAAAGAATAATCTTTAATTGTATCAGCAAGAAGCATACCCATCGCAGAAAGTATGCCAGGATTTTGAGGAATTAATACTCTTGGAATAGAAAGCATTTTTGCAAGAAAAACTGCGTGTAATCCTCCAGCACCGCCAAAAGAAAATAATGTAAATTCTGCTGGATTATAACCTTTTTCAATAGAAATTACCCTAAGGGCTTTCTCCATTTTTGTATTTGCAACTTCTAAAATACCCTCTGCAAGTTCTAAAAGTCCTAGTTTTGATTCTTTTGCAAGATTTTCCATGTATTTTTTAACCCTATCAGGATAAAGTCTCATATTTCCACCAAGGAAAAATTCAGGAATTAATCTTCCTAAAAATAGATTTGCATCAGTAATTGTTATGTTTTCTCCTTTTCCATAGCAAACTGGTCCTGGGTCTGCTCCTGCACTTTCAGGACCTACTTGCAGAGCTCCACCTTTATCTATATAAGCAATAGAACCTCCACCTGCTCCAACAGTATGAATATTAATCATTGGAACTTTTATAGGATATCCTTCAATCACACTTTCAGTAGAAATAGAAAGTGTTCCGTCAATTAAAGAAACATCTGTAGATGTTCCTCCCATATCAAATGTTATTAACTTATCAAATCCAGCTAATTTTCCAATATGTAAAGCTCCTACTACTCCTCCAGCAGGACCAGATAAAATTGTTCTAACAGGTTGTTTTTTTGCTGTCTGTGTTGAGATTATTCCACCGTTTGATTGAATTATTTTTATTTTGTCATCTTTTGAAATACTTTCCTCTAAATAAGATATATAACTTTCCATTTTAGGCATCACATATGCATTTATAACAGTTGTAGAAGACCTTTCATATTCTCTAAATTCTGGAACTATTTCAGAAGAAATAGATACAAAAAATCCTTCATTTTCTAAAATATCTTTGACTAATTTTTCATGTTTGGGATTTAAAAAGGAAAACAAAAATGAAACTGCAATGCTTTCAAAATTTTTTTCTTTTAAAACCTTGGTCAATCCTTTTACTTCTTCTTCAACTAGCTCTTTTAGAATTTCACCATTTGATAAAACTCTGCAATCTAAACCAAAACTTTCTTCAGCTAAGGGTTTTGGCTTTTGATACTTTAAGTTATAAAGCTCATGCCTATTTTGCCTACCAATATATAAAATATCTTCAAAATTTTTATTTGTAATAAAAGCAGTTTTTGCTCCTTTCTTTTCTAAAACTGCATTTGTAGCTACTGTTGAACCGTGAACTATATTTTTATTTCCTTCTCCTATGTGTTTTAAACCTTTTAAAACAGCTAAAGCAGGATTTGAAGGTGTTGATAAGGTTTTATAAATATGCCATTTTCCATCTTTTTTGTATATAAAATCTGTGAAAGTTCCTCCTGTATCTACTCCAACGATTATCACTTTCAAACCCCTTTAAAGTATAAGCATTGCATCTCCATAAGAGAAAAATCTATACTTTTTCTCAACAGCTATTTTATAAGCCTTTAAAATAAAATCCCTATCTGCAAAAGCAGATACTAACAATATTAATGTAGATTTTGGAAGATGAAAATTAGTTATAAGTGCATCTATAATTTTAAATTTATATGGAGGATATATAAAAATATCACTAAATCCTTCTTTTTTGCCTGTTTGTGCATAGGTTTCTAATGTCCTAACAACTGTTGTTCCAACTGCAACAACCTTTTTACCTTTTTGTTTTGTTTCTTTAATTAATTTTAAAGTTTCATCAGGTATTTGATAAAATTCCTCATGCATTTTGTGTTTTGTTATATCTTCTGTTTGGATAGGTCTAAAAGTTCCAAGTCCAACATGTAAAGTGCAAAAAGCTTTTTTTACTCCTTTCTTTTCCAGCTTTTCTAAAAGCTCTTTTGTAAAATGAAGTCCTGCAGTTGGAGATGCAACTGCCCCTTCTTTTTTTGCAAAAACTGTCTGGTAGTAATCTTTGTCTTTTTCTTCATCTTCTCTTTCTATGTATGGAGGAAGGGGAACATGTCCATACTTCTCTATTAGTTGTTTAATATTTTCCCCTATTAACTCAACTTTAGCTTTTCCTTCTTCATATTTTTCTAAAAGTTTAACTTTAAAATCAGGTGCTATAATTACTTCTTGTCCTTCTTTTAACCTTTTAATATTTTTAACTAAAACTTCCCATATATTTTCTGAAAATGGACGAAGCAAGAATATTTCTATGTTTGCCCCTGTTTTTTTCTTACCCTTTAACCTTGCAGGAATAACCTTTGTATCATTTAAAACTAGCAAATCTCCTTCTTCTAAATAATCTCCTAAATCTCTAAAAATTCTATGTTCTATGGTTTTTGTTTTTCTATTTAAAACCATTAATTTACAACTATCTCTAGGCTCTACTGGATACTTCGCAATTAATTCTTTAGGAAGCTCATAATCATAATCAGATAGTTTAATCATTTTGATACCTTTGAAATAATGAGAAATACTAAGGTTAAAACAATACTAATTAATATAGAAGTTGTCAGTGGAAAATAAAAAACAAAGTTATCCCTCTTTATATAAATATCCCCTGGGAGTTTTCCTATATTAAGGGGTAATTTTTCAAAAAAAAGGAAAAATATACCTATTAAAGCTAACATTAAACCAAGAAAGATTAATGTCTTTCCTATACTTTCCATAACAAAAGAAAAAAAAGAAAAGCTAGCTAGAAAGCTTTTCCTTAACTATTTTACTAACTACAGAGCCATCTGCTCTGCCTTTAACCTTTTCCATAACAATTTTCATAACTTTACCCATATCTTTCATAGAAGACGCACCTGTTTCTACAATAGCTTGTTCTACTATTTTTACAATTTCATCTTCTTAGGTAAAAACTTGGAAACTATTTCTAATTCCTTTTCTTCTTTTTGTGCTAAGTCTTCTCTCCCAGCATCTCTATACTGCTTTATAGACTCTTTCCTTTGTTTTGCATATTTTTGTATAACTTGAATAATCTCTTCATCAGATAAATCTTTTTTAGTATCTATTTGAACTTTCTTAATCTCAGAAATAAGCATTCTTATAACAGATAACTTTAAAGTGTCTTTTGCTTTTAAAGCTTGTTTCATTTCTTCTTGTAAAGTTTGCAAAAGACCCATGTTTATATAAACTCCTTATAATAATCCTTTTTTCTTTAATGCTTTTATAAGTCTTTTTCTTGCTGCTCTTTGTTTTCTTTTCCTTTTTACAGAAGGTTTTTCATAAAATTCTCTTCTTTTCATTTCTGTTATAATCCCTTCTTTTTCACATATCTTTTTAAACCTTTTTAAAGCTTTTTCAAAACTTTCGTCTTCTTTTACTATAACAACTGCCATACAGGTTCAAACCTCCTTAAATTTAGATTTATCTGATGAAGAGATTATTCAAGTTATACAAAAATATGCAAAACAAAGGAAAGAGTCTATAAAGCAGTATAGAGATGCTGGGAGAGAAGACTTAGCACAAAAAGAAGAAAAGGAATTAGAAATAGTTTCCAAGTTTTTACCTA
>QNYP01000139.1 GCA_003978675.1 Hydrogenothermus sp. | reverse complement strand
GCATCAGAAGGACAAAAACCAGTTATAGCGGATAAAAGAAGCATAAAAATCATAAACCATATTATATACTCACCCCATTGGTGTCCTGTATGGAGGAAAAATTATGACGCCTATTAGAGCTCAAAGATTTATGATGGCAATTATGCTGATAGTATCTCTCATTTTAATCCATACAGGACACCAATGGGGTGAGTATATAATATGGTTTATGATTTTTATGCTTCTTTTATCCGCTATAACTGGTTTTTGTCCTTCTGATGCAATATTCCAAAAAATTTTTGGGAAAAATTGTTCTGATGAAGGAAGTTGTAGCTAAATGAAATTTTTACATATAAGTGATACACATCTTGGATATAATCAATATGGGCTTGTAGAGAGAGGGAGGGACTTTTTTGATGTTTTTGAGGAAGCTGTAGATATTGCAATTGATAATAATGTGGATTTTGTAATACATACAGGAGACTTTTTTCACACTTCTAGACCTTCTAATAATACATTTTGGGAAGCTATAAAACTTTTGGACAGATTAAGAGATAGAAATATTCCTATATTTGTAATTTCAGGAAACCATGATAGAGGGAATCAAGTAAAGGATATATCTCCGCTGAAAATTTTAGAGAACTTAGGATTAACACTTTTAGATGGTAGGAGTATAGAATTTAATGGAATAACAATATCAGGGATTAAATATATATCTAAATTAGCTTTAAGAACATATCCATTAAGGGAAATTTTAGAGAAACTTTTAGAAAAAGCTCCCAAAACAGATTTTCATATACTTATGCTACATCAAGAGTTTAACCCCTATTTCCCAGATAGTAATTTGTATATAAACTCAGATATACCAGAAGGTTTTAATTACATAGGTATTGGACATTATCATATTCCTCAAGAACCTATATCTATCAAAGATGCGAAAGTGGTTTTTGCAGGTTCTACAGAATATACATCCTATAATAAACAGGAAGAAAACTTTCCAAAAGGTGTTCATCTTGTTGAAGTTGTGGAAAGACAAATTAATTACCGGCTTATACCTTTAAACACTAGACCATTTATTTACAAAACTTTAACAGATGAAAATTTTGAAAATGAGTTAAAAGCTATAAAAACAGATTTAGAAAATAAAGAGTTTCATAAAAAACCTGTTTTGGTGTTAAAAGGAGATTTAAAAACTGTTTCTCAAAAGGATGTAAGGAACTTAATAAGTGAATTGAGTATAGAGGAACATACTCTACATATTAGGTATAATCTTTCCTTTAATCTTTCAAATACTTCTGCAGAGTTTCAAAAAATACAGCTAAAAGATGAGTTTATAAATAGCAAATTAAAAGAGTTGATAAATGATAATGAAATGTATGAAGAAGTTATTTCTTTGATTTCTCAACTAAAAACCTTTGAAACCACAGATGAAATGAAAAAGTTCTTACAGGAACTTTAAATGTTAGAGTTTATAGAAGGAGAAGTTATAGAATCTACTGAAAGTTTTGCAATAATTTTTTCTGCAGGTTTTGGAATAAAGCTATATACTCCTTATAAAATCCATCTTGGAAAAAGCCGTATATATACTTATTTAACGTTTAAAGATGAAACTTTTAAACTTTTTGGATTTAGGACAAGTAAAGAAAGAGATTTATTTATAAAACTAACAAATATAAATGGTATAGGCGTAAAACATGCATTTTCTATACTTGCTAATTTGTCTGTAGATGAAATTATAAACAGTATAGAAAATCAAGATATATCACTACTAACTTCTGTTCCAGGAATAGGTAAAAAAACAGCTCATAGGATAGTTTTAGAATTAAAAGGAAAGATTGATTTTGAGGATGAACACTTAATAAAAGATGTATTAGAAGCGTTAAAAGAGCTTGGTTTTGAAAAATCTAAAGCTTTACCTGTTGTTAGAGAAGTAATAAAAAATACATCAGATATACAGAATATTATTAAATACTCCCTTCAAAAACTTACAGAAAAAAGTTAAAATAGGTTCAATAACTTAATAAATCAAAGGTGATAAATAAAGTGTGGATACTTGGAAACCACGATGAACCAGTAAGATTACAGAGGAATTCTGTCTTAGAGCTTGTTGGGAATACTCCATTAGTTAAATTAGATAAATCTTTACCTGATGATATAAGAGAAAAAAATATTGAAATATATGCAAAACTTGAAGGATATAATCCCGGTGGTTCTGTTAAAGATAGACCTGCTACAAGAATGATAGTTGAAGCTATCCAATCTGGGAAATTAACAAAAGATAAAGTCATTTTGGATGCAACTTCTGGAAATACAGGTATTGCGTTAGCAATGGTGGGAACTGCTTTGGGATATAGAGTTGAGCTGGCAATGCCTGCCAATGTAAGTGAAGAAAGAAAAAGAATTATACAAGCATATGGGGCAAAAATACATTTTACAGACCCTCTTCAAAGTACTGATGGGGCTATTTTGTATGTTAGAGATTTAGTTGAAAAATATCCTGATAAGTATTACTACATTGACCAGTATAACAACGATGCAAACTGGAAATCTCACTTTTACTCAACGGCAGTAGAAATCTGGGAACAAACTAAACATAGAATAACTCATTTTATAGCAGGTATTGGAACTGGCGGAACAATTATGGGAACAGGTAGAAGATTAAAGATATTTAATCCTGATATACAAGTAATAGGTGTTCAGCCAGATAGCCCATTTCACGGAATAGAAGGACTTAAATACATAGAAACTTCTATAAAACCTGGTATTTTTGATGAAAACAGATTAGATAGAACTATGTTTATAGATACAGATAGTTCTTACGAAAGGGCTAGAGAACTTGCAAAAAAAGAAGGTATATTTGTAGGACAATCTTCAGGGGCAGCTTTTGAAGCAGCAATTAGACTTGCGAGAGAAATAGAAGAAGGGGTTATTGTTTTTATATGCCCAGATGGAGGAGAAAAATACCTCACAACTGCCTTATGGGATTATTAAAGACTTTTAATGAACTGGAGGGCTATTCTAGCATTTAAAGCCCCCATTTCTCTTGCATATCTCATAGCCAATAAATGAAGTTTTTGGGTTTCCATTTCTATTTCATATTTTTTTGCATAAAATTCAACGATTTTTAAATATGTGTTTTTATCCATCTCATAAAATCCAAGTCTTAATCCAAATCTATCTATTAGAGATAGTTTTTCTTCCAGAGCATCAGAAATTCGCGTTTCTTCGTCTTTTTCTCTGTCTGAAAATTTTATTGGAATAAGATTTTTTCTGTTTGATGTTATATAAAAAAGTAAGTTTTCTGGGATTTCATAAATTGTTCCATCTATTATAGTTTTAAATTCTTTGTATTCTTTTTCCTCTGGTTGAAAGGATAAGTCGTCTATAAATATAACAAATTTATAGTTTTTATTGGTTTCAATTAATTCATACAAATTAAAAATAGAAAGAATATCCTCTTTTAACACCTGAATAATTTTTAGCCCTTTATCCTTAAAATGATAACAAACAGACTTTACTAAAGTAGATTTTCCAGTTCCCCTTTCTCCCCATAAAATAGCGTTGTTAGCAGGTTTCCCCTCAACAAACTTTTTTGTATTTTTTAGAAGCTCTTCTTTTTGGTAATCTATACCTATTAGACTATTTAGTGGTTTGTAATCAAAGTTTTTAACAGGCTTTAAATTGTTTTTATGATAAATAAAAGCAAAATCTTTACTAAAATCTGTTTTCTGTTTTTCTTCATTTAAAAATCTATCTAAAACCCTATTTATTTTTATTAAAACTTCATTTAATAATTTCTCGTCCATGTGAAAACCTATTTACTTTTTCTCAGTAGTAAGTTGGTTCATCCATCTAAAGAATTACCAAATTTATAACGAAATAATAATATAAATTCTAGCAAGAAGGTATGATATTGAAAATAGGTTATTTAGACTTTCTGTATTTAGATGGAGGTATACAAAAGGCAGGAATTTTAGTTGCAGATAAAAATACAAAACCTATAGAGTTTAGAGCTACTACAAGTTTGGAAATTGATGAACTTCAAAGAATTTTATACGGAGATGTTTTAGAAGAAACATTAATAAAAGAAAATTTTGCACTAGATTTGATAAAAGCGTTAAAAATTAAACCTGATTTAGTTTTAGTGAAAGATAAAGAACTACTTGAAATAAGAAGTAAAGTTAATGTTCCAATAGGATATATCTCAAAATTTGACCCGTTTAAAGCAACTTACAGATATTCAAAACAAATTTCAAGTAAAACAGGAAGATTTGACACTTTAGTTTTAATGGTAAATAGAGAAGATGAAAAATATTTAGATGAGTTTGTTAGAAAACTTCAAAATGTATACAAAAATTTCAACCTTTTAGAGCCTTTTAATAGAGTTTACAAAGCTTTAGAGTACCTATCTCAAGAAAGAGGTTAGGGAAATGATAGTTTTAGATAAAGATAATATAGAATCTGCGAAAGGTAAGCATTTTGTTTTATTTTTTGATAAAAAATCTGTAAATATTTCTAAAAACTTAGTTAAACAAGCATTTAAATATGATATTATCGGAAAAGTTTTTAAACAAGACGAACCATTTGATTTAAAGGAATTATCAAAATTAGATAAGTCCTTATCAAAAAAAGAGCAAAAAATAAAGAATTTATCAATATTTGATTTATTAATTCCTGTTTTAACTCCAGAGGTAAATTTAGATATACCAGAAAATCTGGAACTTCCGCATAAACTATATAACTATCAGATACAAGGGGTTAAATTTTTAATTTCTAATTGCTCTGCACTTCTTGCAGACCAGATGGGAACAGGAAAAACTGTTCAATCCACAGTAGCTTTAAAAATACTGTTTATAAAGGGAATAATTAAAAAAGCGTTAGTAGTTGTTCCTTCTTCTTTAATTTCTGTATGGGAAAAACATTTAGAAGAATGGGCTTCAGAGCTTCAATTTGTGGTTTTAAATGATAAAAAGGATATAAGAAAACTCCTTTGGGAAACAAATGCCCATATTTACATAGTTTCTTATGATACTTTAAAAAATGATTTTCACAATGAAGAATTTAAATTAGAGCAGTTTGCAAAAAATATTGATTTAGTTTTATTAGATGAGGCACATAACATCAAAAACCCTGATGCTATAAAAACAAAAGCAGTTAAACAAATTTCAAAGTTTGCAAAATATAGATGGGCTTTATCAGGAACACCACTACAAAATAATTTAGAAGAGCTAGTATCTTTATTAGAATTTTTATTTCCAGATAAGCAATTTAACAAAAATTTAACTCCAGAAGAAGCAAGAAAATTAATCCAGCCAATAATGCTACGAAGACTAAAAAAAGATGTTTTAAAAGAGCTTCCAGAAAAACTACCAGTAATTATGGAAAAACTTCAATTATCACCCAGTCAAAAGCAGGAATATGATTTTGTGTTAGGAGCAGAACAGGAAAGAATTACAAACTTAATAGAGAAACACAAAAAAAGCAAACAATTTAGATTTATCTTAAAGAAAAACATAATCCATTCTATCCAAAAACTAAGACAAATATGTAATTTCCCATCTTCTAGCTCAAGCAGTCCTAAAATGGAAAGATTAAAAGAAATAGTTAAAGAAATTGTAGAAAATAAAGAGAAAATAATAATTTTTACAAACTTTTATGAAAACGGAGTTAGAAAAATTTATGAAAACCTACTAAAAGAATTTCCAGAAAGTAAAATAGCCCAATTTCACGGCAAAATGTCATTTAAAGATAAGAAAAAGCAGGTAAAGAGATTTGTTGAAGATGAAAAATGTCAGATTTTTATAGGAACTATTGGCTCAGCAGGAGAAGGACTTACCTTAACAGTTTCAAACTATGCAGTCTTTTTTGATATGCACTGGAATCCAGCGAAAATGTGGCAAGCAGAAGATAGAGTTCACAGAATAGGTCAGAAAAATAAAGTTGTAATACATAACCTCATAATGGAAAACACAATAGAAGAAAAAATCCTACAAAAACTTCAGGAAAAGAGAAAATTAATAGAAACTGTAGTAGATGGTGTAAAACACATAAAAGAAGAGGAAGTATCTTTAGAAGATTTAATGGACTTTATTGGAATTAAAAATTAAACAGATTTTAGTTTTAAAAAAGCAATAAGTAAAAAGCTATAAACAAACATAGAAAGTAAAACTATGCCTATAACTATAGCTTCGAACATCTCTTTATAGATGAAATTATCAGGCAATAAATGAACCATTATTATAGAAAGTCCTCCTTTCATTCCTGCAAAAGTAAAAATATAAGCCCAGGAAATAGGTTTTTTAAATAAGACCACTCCAGCTATACTATTTAGTCCTCTTAAAAATGTTGTTAAGATGAAAATTATAATAATTTCCTTCCAATACTTAAATAGAGCTTCAAAATCAACAAGCAAAGCCATACTAATAAATAAAAATCCATTTGCAAAATGAGCCACAATAATAGAAAGTTCTAAGTTTTCCTTAAACCTTTCTTTAGTGGTTGCGATATTATTTATAATTTTCTTTATAAATCTATAATGGAAAGGACTTTTTCTTTTTTGTGAAACTTTTTCTGCTTTTTCTTCTGCAAACTTTAAATCTTTATCGATGTTATATTTAAAAATTAAACTTGCAAAAATTATTGATAAAATCCCTGCTACATGAAAATGTTCTGCAATTAAAAAAGAAGATAAGGAAACAACATACATAATAATAAATTCATCTATAGGATCTTCTAAAAGTTTTAAAAGTAGATATCCTAAATATCCTATTATTACCCCAATGGCAACAGATAAAAACATCACTTCAATAAGCTTTTCAGATACACCTAAAACACTTACAGAACTACCAATTAACATGGGGAGGCCAACAAAGTAAAATGCAATTAATGCTGTTGCATCGTTAAATAGGCTTTCTCCTTCTGTTATGATTTTTAAATCTTCAGGAAGTTTAAAATTTTTAAATACAGAAGAAACAGTAATTGCATCAGTTGCTAAAATCATAGCAAATAGTGAAATTAAAGCCCCAATAGAAAATGCATATTCAGGAAGTAAAATTTTTGTAAAAATTACTCCTAGAAACATAGAAATTGCTACTCCAATAAATGCAAAGAAGAAAATAGGTAAAGCATTATTTTTAAGTTTATCTAGTTTTAAGTGCATCACATCAGGTAGCAAAATTATAGGTAAAAGAAGCAAAAGAGTTTCATCAAAAGTTTCAACTGGAATATGTAAAAAAGAAGGAAAAGAATGAGCAATTATATAAGAAAAAGCAATCAATGATAAAGATATAGGGATTTTCAAAAATTTTTCATTTAACCTTGCTATAAGAATTAAGACTAGAATTGTTATTAATGTTTGTATCATTTACATACCTATTACATGGTATCCAGCATCTACGTGAAGAACCTCTCCTGTAATACCATCTCCTAAAGAGGAACATAAGAAAAGGGCAGATTTTCCAACTTCTTCTATAGTAACAGACCTTTTTAATGGAGCTTTTTTTTCTGCCTCTTTTTGTATAGCAGAAAATTGGTCTATCCCGCTAGCAGCTAAGGTTTTAATTGGTCCAGCAGATATTGCATTTACTCTAACTTTTTTTATTTCCCCTAAATCTCTAGCTAAATATTTAACAGATGCTTCTAATGCTGCCTTTGCAACTCCCATTACGTTGTAGTTATACACAACTTTTTCAGCCCCATAGTAAGATAAAGTTAATAAGCTACCTCCTTCATTTAAAATTGGTAAAAATTTTCTGGCTAATGCAGTAAAAGAATAAACACTTATATCCATAGCTTGTAAAAATGATGACCTATCTACTGTGTAGTAATATCCTTTTAGATACTCTTTATTTGCATATGCTATTGAGTGAACAATAATGTCAACTTCTCCCCATTTTTCTTTTACCACATTAAAAAATTCTTCAATTTGCTCGTCGGAGGAAACATCAAGCCTATGATAAATTGAAACTTCAAGCTCATCTGCTATTGGTTTAAGTTTCTTTTCAAATTTTTCATTTAAATAATTAATTCCAATTTCTGCTCCATTTTCTTTAAAAACTTTAGCTATGCCATAGGCGATACTTCTTTTATTTGCTATTCCCAAAATAAGAGCCTTTTTCCCTTCTAGAAGTTTCATTAAATCCTCCTTTTTGTAAATTCAATGAAATAAAAATTTTACACTTTGTATCTTTAATATATCAAAGCAGTTAAAAAGTAATCTAGTATTAAGACTAAAACAGATGATACAACAACAGCAGTAGTTGTTGCTTTTCCTACCCCCTCTGCACCACCTTTTGCAATATATCCAAAATATGTTGATATCATGGTAATAACAACTGCAAAGATAGCAGATTTGTATAACCCTCCAAGTATATCGTAAAGCTCTGTAAAATCTTTCATTTTTTCTAAATATAAATACGGATTTATAGAATAAAGCTCTGTAGCAACAAAATAACCTCCTAAAATACCTGAAGCTATAGACAAGATAGTAAGAAGTGGAACAACAATCACTGATGCTATAAGTCTGGGAGTTATAAGGTATCTGATAGGATTTACAGCCATAACCTCTAAAGCATCTATTTGCTCTGTAATTCTCATTGTTCCTATATTCGCAGCCATAGCAGAGCCAGAGCGAGCAGTAACTAAAAGGGCTACTAATACTGGAGAAAGTTCTCTAGACAAAGACAGTGAAACTAAAGCCCCTATTAAAAATTCTGCATTAAATTGATGAAAAGTAGGATAAGTTTCCACAACTAAAACACCGCCGGTAAAAAAACCAGTAATAGATATTAATGGAGCAGCATCTGCTCCTATTTCAGCCATATTTTTTATTATATGTTTAAGTTTTGGTGGCTTAATGAAAACAAACTTAAAAGCTTCTAAAAAAAGTAGAGTAATACTTCCTATGTGATTAATAAATTCGTGTATTTTTTTCATCCTAAAAATCTATACTATCATCTTCCATTAAATGGAATTGTTCTGGGTCTATATCGTAATCCTCTTCTTGTTTAATTTCATTATTATAATGCAAGTTTTCTTCTTGAGGTGTTTCTATAGGAACTTCTCCATCATCTAAGCTTTGGAAATAATCCTTTGCAAGATTTTCAAACTTTGTAATTTCCTTTATAAACGCCAGTTTGACAGTTCCTGTTGGACCATTCCTTTGTTTTGCAATGATTATCTCTGCAATACCTTTTTCTTCTGGAGTAGGATTTTTTTTGTAATACTCCGGTCTATGTATAAACATTACCATGTCTGCATCTTGCTCAATACTTCCACTTTCTCTCAAGTCTGCCAGTTGTGGTCTTTTATCACTTCTCATTTCTGTTTGCCTTGAAAGCTGAGCAAGTGCTATAACTGGTATATCTAAATCTTTAGCTAAACCTTTTAGTCCCCTTGATATTTCTGCTACCTCTTGCTGACGGTTTTCTACTCTTCTTGAAGACCTCATAAGCTGAAGATAATCTATAACTATAAGCTGTATATCTTTTTCTCTTTTTAGTTTTCTAGCCTTTGCCCTCAAATCTAAAATAGATAACGCTGCAGTATCATCTACAAAAATAGGTGCATTTTTCATCTCTAAAACTTTTTCTGTAATAACTTCTAGTTCTTCTTTTGTTAAAAATCCAGAGCGAACTTTCCTTAATGGAATTCTAGCTTCATTACATAAAAGTCTCATTGCTATTTGTTCTTTTGACATTTCAAGGGAGAAAAATGCAGATGGAATATTTTCTACAACAGATACATGGTGAATTATAGAAAGTGCCAGAGAAGTTTTACCCATTGCTGGTCTTGCAGCAATAATTACTAAATCTCCTTTATGAAAACCTGTTGTTAGTCTATCCAGTTCATAAAATCCAGAAGGTAGACCTGTAACTATGCTATCTTTTTTAGATAATTCGTTTATAATTTCAAGGGTTTTTTGTAAAACATCTCCTATATGAAAATATTCAGATATAGTTTTTTCTTCACTTAATTTGAAAATATTACTTTCTGCATAATCTATAAGTTCATCTACATTTTTTGTTTGTTTTGCCTTTAATAAAATATCTTTAGCAACAGTTATTAATCCCCTAGTAATAGCCTTTTCTTTTAAACTTTGGGCTATATGCTCAACACTCTTTGGAGGGGCTGCATCAGAAAGAACTAAGGATAAATAAATTTCTCCACCTATGTATTCAAGTTTATCCTTTTTTTCTAAACGAGTTTTAAGAGTAAGAGGATCTAAAGCAATTCCTTCACTTATTATTTCTATTACTGTTTCGTAAATGACCTTATTTTTTTCGTTATAAAAATCCTCTGGTTTTAGAATATTTAAAACAGTATCTGCAACAGAAGGCTCAATGATAATTGCTCCTATTACTGCCCTTTCGAGCTGGTCATCATGTGGAAGAGGTAAATCTAGAATTCATAGGTGGAGAAATTTATTTATCCTTAGTTCTTTCTG
>QNYP01000011.1 GCA_003978675.1 Hydrogenothermus sp. | reverse complement strand
AAGAAGATAAATTCCAGTAAATATAAAGTTTAAAAGTATAAAAAACCTTTTATATCCCTTTTCATCCCACATATACTTAGCGGAATATTTCCTTATAACTATTCCTAGAATTAGTATGTTCTTTTCTGCACTTATTGCTGTTTTGGGTCTTGTAGGTGCTTATTTTGTAGTTTTTGAAGATGAAACCATCTATGGATTTAACAACCTCCTTGTGTTTAATGAGCTTACTGCGATTTTAGTCCCTTATGTTGCAGTTCTTGGAATGGTTATAAGGAAATATTCCGCTAAGTATATGTGGGATGAAAAGGGATATAAAAGGTTTTTTATACTTTTAAACTTTATATTTACTGGAATTTATCTTCTTGTTATGAGTAATCATCTAGTTGTTCTTGCTATTGCTTGGCAAATAATGAGTTTAGCTTTATATTTCCTTGTTTCATTTAACATTGAATCAAAAAGCGCTGTTAAATTTGGAAACTGGACTATTCTATTACACAAAATAGCTGACCTTTTATTTATTGTAGGTGTAGTTTTAACTTACAAAACTTTTGGGACTTTTTACCTTTCAGAGCTTTATCAAACTTGGCTAAATCAATATCAATCTTTAGAAAACACTCCATTAATAATATATGTGATTGGATTTTTATTTTTATTTGCAGCAATGATAAAGTCTTCTATAATTCCTTTTCATATATGGCTACCTTATACATCAGAAGGCCCAACACCTGTTTCTGCCTTAATGCACGCTGGAGTTGTTAATGTTGGTGGAATTGTTTTAAACAAACTTGCATATCTTCTTTTATTAACTCCTCTAGTTCTAAACGTTGCATTTGCCTTTGGATTATTCACTGCAATATTTGCATCAATGATAATGCTTACTACTCCTGATATTAAAAGGTCTTTAGGTTATTCAACAGTAGGACAGATGGGATATATGATAATGGAAATTGGACTTGGGGCATTTAGTTTAGCTATTTATCATTTGATTGTTCATGGTATATTTAAAGCCTCTTTATTCTTAGAATCTGGTAGTTTAATACACTATGCAAGACATGACCCTAACATTCCAAAGAGATTATCTTATGAAGTATTTTGGGAAGAAAAAGTCCAACAAGCTAAATCTAAAAACTTATTCTGGTTAATTGCACTATTTACAGTAATACCTGTTTTAATCTTTGCTGGAGTTAAATTCTTGATTTCTCAAGATTTCTTCCAGTTTAATGCAGCGGTTGTAATACTAGCATTCGCTTGGCTTACTGGAACACAGTTATTCTTATCTTTCTTCAAAGTTTCACTATCAGACTCCCCAAAAGTTATTGTTGGACTTCTAGTATCATTTACCTTAATTGTTTTAACTTATGAGTTTATTGGACACGCAATGGAAAAATTCATATATGGCGAGTATGCACATCTATTCTATGAAGTAGCTTCTCTAAATACTTCTGTGTTTATAGCTTTAGGGCTTTTAATATTAATACTAATAATAGGATGGGCTTATATTTACAAACAACACTTTATAGATATTGAAATAGAAGGTGAAAAGCAAAACAAATTCAAATGGGCTTTTTACAAATTACTATCTAAAGAGGCTTATTTCCCAGACTTATTTTTAAGAATCTTTAAAATCTTCTAAGTAGAGGTGGGTGATGGAAATATTACTTCTTATTTTACTTGCGGGAGTTCCATATTATCTGTTAGTAGAAAAAACTTTAGGTAAATACACATTTTTTGTTTCTGCTTCATTACTGGTATTAGGTTTAATGTTAATGCTTTTAACCGGCACAGATTGTAGCCAGAACAAAATTTGCATACTTGCAGCAATATTAACTTCTGTTTTTACGACTTATAAAGCACTAAAAACAACAAATCTTTATAAACTTACAAACTATTTTATTTTTATAAATTCTCCTGTATATTTCCTATTTTCTCTTGAGTATTTTATATACTTTACATTTGCCTTACTTATAACTTTACTAGGAACTTATCTCATTGGCTCATACTATGAAAAAAATTATGGAAGTGCTAACTTTTATGGTCTTGGAGGTTTAGCTCTAGAAGCTCCATATGCAGGACTATTCCTAAGAATATACTTAATAAACCTTGCTCTTTACCCTCCATTTCCTAATGCAGTTTTCTTATTTAACAGTATGTTAAAGGATAAATTAGATTTAATCTGGTATACAGTAATAATAGTATTTTTCTTTGGAAACTTTTTTGTTGCAATGAAAATATTAACAAACACCGTATTTGGCAAATCTAATAAGAATATTTTCTATGTAGATTTAGAACCAAAAGAAAAGCTTTTTCACACAGTTCTTAATGTAGCTTTACTTGTTATAGGTATATATGGACTTAAGGAGGTATTACAATGACAATGGTGAAAGAAAAATTAAATTATATAAAAGAGGTTGTTCCAAAGTACTGGCCTATAGGAAATTTTATACATCATAACCCTTTAACAGGTTTTGAGAAGAAAAACTTTAGAGAAGCTCTTAAACTAGCAAAGGATATTTTTGAAGCAAATGTATATATGCCTGTAAATTACTACGTTTCTTTATACGAAGACGGGAAAATAAAACAGCATATTTTAGAAGAAAATCTTGCAAAAGTTTTAAAAGAACATGGACTATCTGAACATTTTCATGAAGCTAGAACATTCTTAATAGAAATAAGTCCAAGATGGGAAAGTTTCAGGTCTTATAAATTAGCAAAAGAAATGTGCCCTGATGAAGAATTAATAGAGTTTTTAAAATCCAAGTCCCAATTTAAAGATACAAGATGTTTAATAGAACATAATACAAAATACTTTACTTTATATGAGTATATAGATGCTATTTTTGACACAGACAAAAAAGAATTAATAGAAAAAGATATTATTGAATATATATCTAGATTTTTAGACCAAGAACAAACAACAATTTCTATGTATCAAAGACATCTTGGGATGTTTAATACTTTCAAACTCTATGAAGGTATAGATTTTGAAGGAACTGCTGAGGAGTTCATTGAAGATATACTTAAAAAATTAAAAATTAAAGAAGATAAAATTTCAGATTATTTTTTAGCTCATCTTTTAAAACAAGCAGGATGGGCAGGATTTATAAAGTATAGAGAATCAGATGATTATTACTATTGGCAACAGGAATATCCTGCATCTTTAATAGATTATCTTGCCGTTCGTCTATATTACGAATGGAAATATATAAAAAATGAAAAGATAAACAACTTTGAAGAGCTAGAAAAATTCATACAAGAAAACAAAGAGTTTGTAGCTTTAAAAATACTAAAATACAAAAACAAACTTCCACCTAAATATGTTGATATGCTTGAAAATGGTATTTCTTCTAAAGAAACACTTAAAAAGTATGTATCTGAAGAACTCGAGTTAGATGCTTTACAAATACAACTATCAAAAAATGAACTACCTACATTTGAAGGAGATTTAATAGAATATGCAAGATTTGTTGAAGTTTTAAAAGAAGAAGAAGGTTTTATATGGTTAAAATCTTTAGAAGATAGCTATATAGAAACTTATGTAAATGAATTTTTCTCAAGTTCCAAAGCCCCTAAAGATAGACTTCTTGCTTCTTTAGTTATGTGTATTGATGTTCGTTCAGAAGCAATAAGAAGATACATGGAAAGAATTGGTCCTTATGATACTTATGGAATAGCTGGATTTCTAAGGATGCCTATTACATTTATTGAGTTTGATAAAAACCATGAACAATTCTTATGTCCAGCTATAATAAAACCAAATAATGTTATCTTTGAGCTTCCAAAAGACAATTTAGAAGAATACAAATCTAAAAAAGGTTTCACAAAAACATTAAAAAAAGTCTTAAATGATTTGAAAAATAACCCATATACACCATTTATAACAGTAGAGGCTATTGGATGGTTATTTGGAATAAACCTATTTGGAAAAACATTTTTCCCTAAACAAGTGGATAAATTCTTTGCAAAGTTTAGACCTAAAAAACCAAAAACAATTTATATGATTGATAAATTATCAGATGAAGAAATTGAATTGTTTGCTAAAAAAGTTCACTTTAAAATAATTGAAGAAGTAGCATCTAATTTCCTAAAAAGAGGTTTAACAGAAGTAGAAATTGAAAATATATGGAAACATCTAGTATTTGGAGAAAGTTTATCCTTCGATGTTCCAAAAGATTTACTAGAAAAATTAAAAAATATTTATAACATTACAAAAGAAGATTACGAATTCCAAAAAAGAAAACTTTCTCAAGTAGGATTTTCCCTTGATGAGCAAGTAATGTATCTAGAAAATTTCCTAAAAACAATCGGTTTAGTTAAAAACTTTCCTAAATTTGTTTTAATTGTGGGACATGGAAGTAAGTCTGACAATAACCCATTTGAATCTGCATTGGACTGTGGAGCATGTGGAGGTAATGTCAGCTTTCCTAATGCAAGAACAATGTGCTTAATAGCAAACAGAAAAGAAGTTAGAGAAAAATTAAAAGAAAGAGGAATTGAAATACCTGATGATGTTAAGTTTATACCAGGACTTCACAATACTACAACAGATGAAATAACTTTTGAAGATACAGAAATACTCACAGAAGAAGAAGAAAAGCTATTTGCAAAAGTTTTAGATGACATAAAATTTGCAACTTCTAGGTCTAGAGAAGAAAGAATAAAAACTCTACCCTATACAGAGACAGAAGAAGATATATTCATAAAATCAATGGATTGGTCTGAACCAAGACCAGAATGGGGACTATCTAAAAATGTAGCTGCATACGTTGGAAAGAGGGAAAGCTTAAAACATTTATCCCTTTACAATAGATTTTTCATGGTTTCTTATGATTGGAAAGTAGATGATGAAAAAGCTTCAATATTAACTTCCCTATTCTCTGGTCCTTTAATCGTTGGAGAATGGATAAATATGGAGCACTACTTTTCTACTGTAGATAACGAAGTATTTGGAGCAGGTTCCAAGGTTTACCACAACATAGTATCTAAAGTTGGTGTATTTTATGGAAACTACAGTGATTTAAAAATAGGACTTCCTACACAGACTGTTTTATTAGAAGATAAACCTTATCATGAGCCTGTTAGATTAATTGTATTTTTAGAAGCACCCCTTGATTTAGCATTAAAGGCTGCACAACAGTCTTCACTTGCAAATCCTGTTATTATGAATGAATGGATTAGACTTGTTTTAATAGATGAAAAAGAAGGAAAAATATACAAACTTGAAGATGGAGAATTTAAATTGATAAAAGAACTTGAATGTTGTATAGTATAAAAAATTTAAGATGAAGGAGTATTAAATATGCTTATAAAAAAGGAAGATATTCCAAAAGTTTCTAATATGGATATGAATATAATCCATGAAGTTGAAGTAGAATTAGTAAACAAGCTTTATGATGCTTTAAAGGAAAACAAATTAGAAGATGTAGAAAAACTATTTGAAGAATTTTTGAAAGAAGTTGAAGACCACTTTTCTGAAGAAGAAGAAATGATGGTTGAAAGTGGATACTGGGCTAGAGCTATGCATAAAGCTGAACACGACACAATGAGAGAAAAACTAAATAATTTATACGAAAATTGGAAAAATAATAAAAACCCTCAAGAGGTCATAAACTTCTTAGAAACTGAATATGCACCTTGGTTAAATTTACATATATCTAGATGGGACTCAGAAACTGCTATGCATATAGGAGATTCAATTTAATTGAATAAGTTGCTTATTACTTAAATTTGAACCAATAAATACCAAAAATGACCTACCTTTGTAGTTTGGAAGTTCCTGGAAAGTTAAATCTCCAAAAGCATAATTTACAACTACAGGGGTAGGTAAGTCCTTTGCTTTTATTATTCCCTTTATTCTGTAAATATTTTCAGGAACATTAGAAAGATATTTATCTACTTCTTTAAATTCTATTCCTTCAGGTAGATATACAACTCTTTGAGAAAAATCATTTTTCTTTAAAGGATGTGCAGAAGGAATACCTTCTTCTCCTATTTTAACAATATCTTCTATCTTATAAATACCATCAAAAACTTCATTTGGTAGTTTGCCATATTGAGCTTTATATAAAGCATAAGTCTTAAATATAACTTCACCAGTTAAAACATTTTTTAAATTGTATTTTTCTTTATACCCTTTAACTTCTTTTTCCACTTTTTCAAGTTCTACTTCAGACACTAAATCAGTTTTGTTTAAAACCAGTATGTTAGAACCACCTATCTGGTATTTAGCTGTAGCATGTTCCTTATAAGAGTCAAAATTCTTAGCATCAATTACACAAATAATACCTTCAACCGATATACCTAGATTTTGTAAAGACAGAAATATTGGAAAAGGTTCAGAAGTCCCTGAGGTTTCAACAAAGACAACCTCAGGATTATAGTTTTTCATAATTTCTATTACACCTTTTTCAAATTCTTGAGAAAGTTTACAACATATACAACCTTCTGAAATTTCTAAAACTTCGCTATATACATTTTTTAAAATCTTGCCATCAATACCAATTTCACCAAATTCATTAACAATTACAGCAATTTTTCTATCTGAAAAGTATTCCTTAATAGAGTTAATCATTAATGTTGTCTTTCCAACACCTAAAAAACCAGTTATAACGAATGCGGAAATCATATTATCTATTAACTACTCCCCACCGTATTCAACAGAATCAATTTCTTCCATAAATTGCTCAATATAGAAAGTAATTAAGTTGGCTAAATCTTCTGGAGATTTTTCTAAATAATTTTTTCTTAATTTAATCTTTCTTTCATGAACATCATGTTCTTCCGTTACATATTTAACTATTATGTATGGTTCTCCAGTAACATCACATTTATCAGAAGTTGTAGCAACTTCTGGAATACAGTACTCAATTTCAAGATCTGGGTCAATAGCATTTTGGCTAACTAACTCAACAACTTTTTCTAACTTTTCTTTTAGTTCTTTTTCCATTTTTATACCCCCCTTTTCTTATATATTAATTAGAGAGGGCTAGCAAACTAGCCCTTCAGATTAAATTTATTGTATGAAATTAATCTTCAGCAGTAACCATTACCATTTGGATACAGTCTCTTTTTAAAAGATCAGAACATACATATACACATAATGCACAACCTTTACATCTAGGTTCATTTACCCATGCAGTATTTTTTTCTTCGTCAAACATTAAAGTGTTTGCTTCTGGACAGAAGAGAGTGCACTGCTTACAGTTGTAAGTAGAACACTTTTCTTCATCAACTTTCGCTACATAGTACATATTAAAACCTCCGTTTTTTTGGATTTATTACGCTGGTTGTTTTTCTTCAGTCCAACCTTCTTTTTCAACAATTTCAAACGCCTTCTTAATAACTTGCATATTCTTTTCTAGGAGTTCAACTTTTCTTTTGAACTTCTTCTCAATAGCAGAGTCAAGAGAAGCTGTTCCACCAGACGCAACGAAAGTATTTCCTAAAAATCTCTCTCTAACAGCCTGCTCAATATGCTCAAAGCTAACAAGTTTAGTAATTCCAAAGAAGAAACCAAGCATTGCCATGTTAGTAGCAAGTTCTGTTCCTGCTATTTCAAGAGCAAGACCAGTAGCATTATACATAATCACTTGAGTATTTAAATCCTCAAGAACTTTTTTATCCTCATCTGAAAGTATATCAACTTCTGTATTTATTATAACAATACCGTTTTCCTTTAGTCCAGAATAGAAAGGCATTGTATAAGACTTACCGTGAGTAATAACCTGTGGATGATAAATCATAATAACATTAGGATAAACAACCTCTCCAACCTCATAAATAGGTTGGTCTGATGCTCTAACGTAAGCTTCAACAGGAGCCATTCTTTTTTCTGAACCAAAGAATGGAACTAATGTAGCATACTTACCTGCAGCAGACATAGCATTACCAAGAATGTGAGCAGAGGTAACAACACCCTGCCCACCAACACCAGCAATTCTTATATTGTATCTTTTCATTTTTTAGACCTCCGTCTATATCTTAATAATTACTTATTAGCTTTTTCTTTCTTTTCAATTTCCTCTAAATACTGTCTAACTTCGTCAGTCATGTATTCTTCAAATCCAAAGTCTTTTTTCTCTCTTTCTCTAGCATCTTTTAATACTTCTTCTGTTGGAATTGAATATTCAATGTTACATGAAGTATAAGCGTGGATAAATGTTGGCCCAAATTCTCTAGCTGCTAAGATAGCTCTTCTTATAACTTTTGCCATTCTTTTTACATTAGTTGGAGCAAGTTTTGCTACATAAACACAACCTGCCTGCTTAGCAAGCTCAGTTGCAGGAATTTTATCAAACTTTTTACCTTTTGGAGCCATTTTTAACTGAACGCCTTTTGGAGACATTCCAGATTCCTGTCCACCTGTGTTTCCATAAACTTCGTTGTCAACCATGATAGTTGTAAATTTCTCTTTTCTAAACCATGAGTGCATAGTCATACTAAAACCTATATCCATTAAACCACCATCTCCAGCAATAGCAACAACATCTTTTGTTTTATCTGGGAATCTTAGTTTTAATGCTCTTGTTAATCCAGAAGCAACAGCGTTTGTATCCCCATAGTTCCCATAGATAAATGGAACTGCAGCCTGAGAAAGAGCTAATCTAGCACACCCAGCTGTTCCTAAAACAATAGTATCTTCTGGGTTTGGTAAAGAAGCATAGAATACTCTAACAAAATATGCCATGAAACACCCTGCACACATTGGGTGTTCTTCTACTATTTCTTTAAACTGACCAAGTTTAGTAGCATCTAACTGGTCAGTTTTACCAAAAGGACCAAAATCTATTAAATCTACATAGTCCTTTGGTAAATACTCCTTAAATCCTGGTGCTGGTTGAAGATATCTTAAACCCATAATAATTACCTCCTAAAATTTATTTTAAAAAGTTTAGATTACTACCTTTTTCTCTTGTTTTATTCCTAAAGCTTTGTATATCTCTTCCATGATTAATTCAACTGGTAATGTCATTCCACCGTAAACTCTAGGACCATCTGTAACTATTCCACTGTTTGGAATAGCTGCTTTTACTTCCTTAGATAACCAACCTTCTATGTTATGTTCTGGGATTATTGCAGCTTTTGCATTTTTGAGAGCTTCTCTAACTTCATTTACAGGGAATGGTCTTATTGATTTTATTTTTACTAAACCTACATTTAGACCTTCTTGCTGAGCATATCTAACCGCTTCTCTTCCCTGAGCAGCTGCACAACCAGAAGCAACAACAAATACATCAGCATCAGGGTTAACTACCTCTATTGGACCACCTAAGTATTTATAGATATATTTCATAGCTCTCATGTTTGATGCCCAAACTTCTTGCTGCCATACAGCGTGAATGAGATAACTCATGAAGTTAGATTTTTGAACTGGAGCATCCCTTTGGATTCTTGCTGGAGGAACTTCACAGTCTGTAACTGGAACAGGAGCTTTATATGGATCTCTTGGAGGAAGTTTCATATCTTCAGGAGTCATTTCAACATAACCTTTAGCGTGTGTAACGAAGAAACCTTCAGTTGCAACAGCTACAGGTATATATACATCAACCATTTCAGAAATTGCAAATGCAGCTAATGTCATATCAAAAACATCTTGCTGGTTTTCAGCGTGGAGTAAGATAATTCCACTGTGAAGTAAGTATGCAAGCTCAATATTATCAGGCTGAATAGAAAGTGGAGCGTTAACAACTCTTGTTAAAACTCCTAAAACTGCAGGAATTCTATGTCCTGGCCAAGAAGCTATAGCTTCTATACCCCTTAAAAGCCCTGGACCTGAAGTCGCAGTAAATACTCTAACACCTGCTCTTGAAGCACCTGCGATTGCAGACATTGTTCCATATTCTTCTTCAGCTCTATAGTAATCTTTTAAATATCCTTGAGCGTAAAGATCTCCAACAAGGTGCATAACTTCAGACTGAGGAGTAATTGGATAAGCAATAGCCATATCAACATTAGCTCTTTTAACAGCTTCAGCCATAGCTTGAGCACCAGTGATAAACTTTCTTTCTCTAGGAGCTTCTAATAATAAGTAATCTATATCTACAACTTTTTGTTCTGGCATTTTTTATACCTCCTAATTTTCTAAATTATTTAAATTATTCAGTTTCAGTAACGTTTTCTTCACCTTTTCTAGGTATGATAAGGTGCATATATTCTCCATATTCTAATGGATTGAGATTTTCCCATTCTTCTTTTGGAAGTGAAGGATTTCTTGGAGGAGGTTTTGGAGTCCATTCAATTCCAAGTTCATTTCTTACTTGAACGAGAACATCTTTAAATCTTCTTATATCATCAGCATGAACATCTCTTATAGTGTCCCATGAATGCACAAAGAGCAATTGTGAAACAGTTAGTTCCTGCTCTAATCATTCTTAAAGATAAATTTGCGTAATGACAGTGAACACCAACAAATATACAAGCTTCTATTCTATTGTGAAGTATCGTTAAGTTAGGGTGGTTAGGGTTAATTTCTGCTTCAGGGTCAATTTTTGGATATTTTGGTCTGTAGTCAGGCATTGGTATTATTCTACAATTTGGTATTTCTGAAGCTAATTCTAAAATTGCTTGTGCTTTATCAGCAACATCATCTTTCCAGTTCCAAAGAACCTGTGGTCCTGGGAATATAGTTGGATTTGCCCTAGTTAGCATTGCTTTTGCAGCTTCTCTCATTGCAGTTTCTTCATCTACGATTTCACCGTAGAGGAGTGCTTTTCCTTCTGGAGGAAGTTCTACACCCATAAAAACTGCAGGCGTAGGCATATAACCTGCTGGACCAGGGACGATTTTTTTGTCTGACATATCAAGTCCTCCTACATTTAATTTCTCTCTATCTTAATTAACACTAACCACCCTAACTTAACGATACTTCACAATAGAATAGAAGCTTGTATATTTGTTGGTGTTCACTGTCATTACGCAAATTTATCTTTAAGAATGATTAGAGCAGGAACTAACTGTTTCACAATTGCTCTTTGTGCATTCATGGGACAC
>QNYP01000063.1 GCA_003978675.1 Hydrogenothermus sp. | reverse complement strand
AGACATAGAAAATATAGAAAGTGATAAGATAGGAACTATTGATAATGTTTCATTAGATTTAGCTGGATTTTTTGATAATAAGTTAGTATCGGATGTTAGCTTTAACTTTTATACTGCGTATCTTTTTAATGGATATTTTTTAAAAGATTTTTCCTTAAAAGGAAAATTTAGAGCTAATGAAAATTTTACTGATTATAAAGGAAGGTTCTATTTAACTTCTTCTAAATTTGAAAATACATTTTTTAGATTTAATAATCTAAACTCAAATTTTTATATTGAAAACAATGGTAAAGCAACTATTAAAGGAACTTTGAGTTTAAATCAAAAATTAAAATTAAACTTTGTGTCTAAAATAAAAACAAAGCAAGATTTATCTATTATTGTTAAAAATATTAACGGGAAATTTGAGAATATTATTCTAGCCTTAAAACAAAAACCAGAATGGTTAAAGAATTTAAAAGGCAGATTCCTTGCTAATTTAAACTATAAAACAGGAAAAAATATAGATGTTGAAGTTAATGTAAAAGATTTAAACTTATTAGGAGTTAAATTTTATAACAGCTTTGTAAATTTAGTTTTTAATCCTAAAAATTTAGATTTTAAAGCTAAGGGTAAACTTTTTAATGAAAATTCATATATAAACTTGTTGGTTCAAAGTAAGAATAAGAATTTATATGGAAAATTAGATTATGAGAATATAGATATTTCTAACTTAGTATGGATAAAACGTGCAAAAATAAGAACTGTTCTTTCTGGTAAAGGAGAGATTTATGGGAGTTTGACAAGTCCTAAGTTTAATTTATCTGGAAAAGGAAAATTTTTTGAATATAAAAAGCTTTATATTCCAAATGTTGATTATGAGTTCTTATATGAAAACAAAAAAATTAGTATTGTTGCTAAGCATAAAAGAAATATAAAAAGCCTAGTGTATATAGCCTTTAAACCATTTGATTTAAAATTAGACATACAAGCCAAAAAAGCTGAAGGTAAGTATTTACAGGAGTTTTTAAATGAGCTAAATCCTAAACTTTTTGCTTATATAAAGCCAAAAGAGGTTAATGGAAAGTTAAACATAAATGTTTTGAATAAAGATTTTAAAATTAATCTAGATTTTGTAAATTCTAAAGTTTTACTATCTCCTATAGAGAATGTATTTATAGCAAACTTAAAAGGAACTATTTCAAGAAATAATCTTGTTTTAACAGGCAATTTTGGCAAAAAGAATTTTGTCTTTAAAAATTTTTATATAAAAGATATACAGGGAAATTTTAAATTAAAGAATAAAAACTTTTCCCTTTCTGTATTTGCTAGAGATTCTAAAAATCTAGACAGTTTTTTTGCTAATTTCTTTATGAGTATGGATATAGCAAATAATATACTAGATACAAACTTTTCTTTAAGTGGAGAAAAATTAAACTACCATATTGCATTGTCAGGAAACACAAGAGGAGAAATAAAAAACTTTAATGGAACTATAAATTATGCAGTTTTGAAGAAAAATGGTTATTTAATATCTAGTGATAAGCTTAATATTAATGTAAATGCAAATAACAACATATACGCTAAAGTATTTAAAGATAAGATTAGGTTAAGTTTCCAGCCAAAAGTAAAAATATATTTAGAAGCTCCTCAAATTGAAGTTTTTATAGAAGAAAACAATAAGTCTTTGTATTTCTTTTCTCCAGACATAAAAATATATAAAAGTAAAATTAAAATACTTAATTTAATAGGACTACTGGCTAAAGCTGATAATAAAAAGTTTGTTGCTTATCCGTTTTTTCATTCTGGGATCTTTAAAGGGCAAGTTGAAACTCTAAGATATTGGTTTTCAAGTAAAAGATTACAGGTTAAAGCAAGAGGAAAACTTAATAAACAAGCTATTTCTGAGGTTCTTCAGATTTTATCTGTAGATGGAAACGCCCAATATGCTTTGAATTATGATGGTAAGGTAGATAAATTTATTTCAGAAGCAAATTTAAAGATATACTCTAACAATCTAAAATTAAAATCTAGCTATATAATAGGAATTGTCCATGTAAAAGATTTAATTGCTTATTTAAATAATGGCGTTTTAAATCTGAAACTTTCGGCAGAAGACAATCTTGCACTACTTTCAAAGGGTAATATTGATTTGTATGCTACATCTTATATAAATAAAAAGCAAGTTTATGCTTATGCTGAAATATCTAATTTGCCAGTTAGATATTTATCGTTATTTAAAGGAAATGTAAACTCTATCTTAAATTTGGAGCTTAAGAATTCAAAAGGTAAAATATCAGGTCAAATTCTACTTGCAGGTAATTTAAAACTAAATGTATCTTCTTTAAGAAAAAAAGCTCCTAACAATAAAAACAGAAATTTAGAAAAAATAAAGTTAAATATAAAGATATCCTCGTATTTACCTATTTATATTTACGGAGATTGGGGAGAAGCTTATGCAGAAATAAAAGGAAATTTAACAGGTAGTTTAGCATCTCCTATTTTTAATGGAGAAATTACGATAATTTACGGAAAAATATCCTATATGAAAAACAGATTCAATATAGATTTTGCAAATATCAAAATATCAAATAACATCCCATTTTTAACTGCAAGGCTTTCTACAGTTGTAGCAACTACACATATATTTATAAATATTTCAGGAAATCCTCCAGATGATTTAACATTTAACTTTTCCTCAACACCTCCACGTTCAAAAGAAGAAATAATGGCAATACTGCTTTTAAGAAACACACCTAATACCTTAGAAAATATACCTGTTTTTACGGCTTTTGGTAAATTAATAAGAAGTGTTCTTCCTTTAGATAAGTTTTTATTTTCTGGAGATGCTGAAAGCACATTTTTTAACACAGGGTTTGATATAACTATTGCTCCAAGATATTCACCAACAGAAGGTATTGTGGCGACAATTTATGCAAAAAGAGACATTACGAGAAGAATATTTGTAGCTTTATCTAAACCTATTTCTCAAACTACTTCACAAACCCTTGTTGGTTGGTATGAAGGAGGATATAGAATGACGCAATCAATATCTTTATTTACAAGATTTTATGAAGATGGGACAAACGAACTTGGTATTATATTTAATCTGCCATTTGATTTTTGAGTGTTTTGTCTCATAATAAATAGAAAATTAAACTAATAAGAAGCAGGTAAGAATGGTAGAAAAAGAAACTCCAATGCTAGCCCAATACAATAAGATAAAAGCAAAATATCCAAATGAACTTTTATTATATAGGCTGGGAGATTTTTATGAGCTTTTTTATGAAGATGCAGAGATTGGGGCAAGAGAGTTAAATATAGTTTTAACGAAAAAGAAAGTTGGCAAAGATAAATACATTCCAATGTGTGGTATTCCTTACCATTCTGCGGATAGTTATATATCAAGGCTTGTAATGAAAGGCTACAAAGTGGCAATTTGTGAACAGCTAGAAGATGCTAAAGCTTCAAAGGGAATTGTAAAGAGAGATGTAATAAGGGTATTAACCCCAGGAACATTTTTTGAAAATGAAAAAATTAAAACCGGGCTTCTTGCAATAGATAAAGCAGGAAAAAATAAATATGCAATAGCTTATCTAGATTTATCCACTGGAGAGTTTATTGGAACTATCTTAAACAAAGATGATTTAATTTCATTTATTGGTAAATTTCAACCAAAAGAAATATTGATTAGAAAAGATTTTGATACTCAGTTCATAAAGGAACAATTTAGAAATATTTTCTTTAGTCAACTTCCAGATGAGTTTTTTGAATATTACCAAAAACAACTTTTAGAAGATTTTTTAGCGGTGGATATTTATTCTTTTGGATTTGATAAAGGAGAAGAAAGTGTAATAAATCCATTATCAGCAGTTTATAACTATGCAAAAACTACACAAAAAAACTTTTTACCATTTATAAAAAAACCCAAACCCCACAGAGAAGACATATATATGAGGATAGACTACTCAGCTCAAAAACATTTGGAACTTGTTTACTCAAACGAAGGAAATCCTTCTTTATTTTCTGTTATAAACAAAACATTAACAGGAATGGGAAGGAGAAAATTAAGATTTTTCTTACTTCATCCATTAAAAAGTAAAAAAGAAATAATAAAAAGACAAAATGCAGTTGAAGAATTACTTGATAACCAATTAAGAGAAGAAGTAAAGGGTATTTTAAAAGATATATTTGATATAGAAAGACTAGTTTCTAAAATTTCTTCAAATACATTAACTCCACGAGATATGGTAGCCCTACGAAATTCGTTAAAAAATGCATTAAAGCTAAAAGATTTTTCAAAAAAAGTAAAATCGCCATATTTAAAATCCTTATTTAATGAAATTGGAGATTTTGAGTATCTAGTAGAAAAGTTAGAAAGCTCTCTGGAAGATAATCCTCCTATACACTTGAAAGAAGGGGGGTTAATAAAAAAGGGCGTTGATCCATATCTAGATGAGCTAAAAGAAATAAAAGAAAAAGGAAATCAGCTGATAAAAGAATTTCAAGAAAGAGAAAAAGAAAAAACGGGCATAGCAAGCTTAAAAGTTGGATTTAACAAAGTAATGGGATACTACATAGAAATAACAAAACCAAATCTTCATTTAGTTCCACCTCATTACAGAAGGAGACAAACCCTTTCAAATGCAGAAAGATTTACAACAGATGAACTTCAACAATTAGAGCAAAAAATACTATCTGCAGATGAAAAAATAAAAGCACTAGAATATGAAATCTTTATGAAAATAAGAGAAGAGGTGGAATTTTTATCAGAAACTATAGCAAAAACTTCACAGGCAATTGGAGAAATTGATGCATTGATTTCGCTGGCACAACTAGCAGTAGAAGAGGGCTGGATAAAACCAGAAATTACGGAAGATTTTTCTCTTTACATAGAAGAAGGAATTCACCCAGTAATAGCCCACTATAATAAAGATTTTGTTCCAAATAGCTTATATATGGATAAAAACGGATTTTTCCATATTATTACTGGTCCAAATATGGCAGGTAAAAGCACCTTTATAAGACAATCTGCAATACTTACAATACTTTCCCATATAGGCTCATTTATTCCTGCAAAAAAAGCGAAAATAGGCGTAGTTGATGCAGTATTTACAAGAATAGGCTCTGGGGATGCACTGGCTAAAGGCTTGTCTACGTTTATGGTAGAAATGCTAGAAGTTTCGAATATTTTAAATAATGCAACTGAAAAAAGTTTAATAGTCTTAGATGAAGTGGGTAGAGGAACAAGTACTTACGATGGATTATCTTTAGCTTGGGCTATATCTGAATATATCGTAAAAAACATAGGAGCTAAAACTTTATTTGCTACCCATTACCACGAATTAACAGAGTTACAGCAAGAACTTCATCAAGTTAAAAACTATCATATGCATATAATTGAAGAGGGAGAAGATATAAGATTTACCTATAAAGTAATGGAAGGATTTACAAATAAATCCTATGGAATTCATGTTGCAAAACTTGCAGGAATTAATAAGGAAATAATAAACAGGGCTTACGAGATTTTAGAAAAATTTGAAAACTCCCACGATTTATCAGATGTATTTGAAAAAGAGGATATAAAAATCTTAAGGCAACCAGTGGATATAAGCTATCAAAAACAATTAGAAGAAACTGAGCCTCTGGAAAAACTTCCATTATTTAGGCAAATTGAAGAAATAGAGGAAAATTCAAAATATAAGGAAATTATAGAAGAGATTAAAAATTTAGATATTGCAAACTTAACTCCACTGCAGGCTTTGAATATATTAAATGAACTAAAAAACAAAACATACAAACTTTCTTAGCTAATTCCTTTTTTTGCAAATATTAGGTAGCCTGTGTGAGCTACCATTCTGTCTTCTGGTCGCAGTCTATCTGGAACAGGTTTATAATGTCTTTCTAATAGCTCTACTACTTCCAGTTGTAAAAAGTTGTGATTTTTCAATTCATCAAGAAGTAATGAAACCTGATTTGTAGTTGGAACTAAAAATCCTAAATTTGCCCCAGATTTTAAGGAGTTTTTTATATTTTCTATATATAGCCAAGGTTCTCTTACATCAATAAATCCTGCATCAAAGAAATTTTCTGGAAGTTTTTCTTCTAAAGATTGATGTTTTATTTCCACATATTTTTCTAGTCCTGCTAAAGATATATTTTCATAAACTTTTGGAATATATTTTTCCTCTTTTTCAAAACCATAAATTTTTCCATTTGGCTTTACTGCATTTGCCATTACAATACTTAATGCTCCACTTCCAACTCCACTTTCTAAAACCTTCATTCCGTCAGTTAACCCTAGTTTTATGGTTATATAAGCGGAATCTTTAGGGTAAATTATTTGAGTTTGTCGTTTTATTCCAAACATTATTATTTCAAAAAGAGAAGGTTTTAAAACTAAAAATTCTTCTCCTTTGTGGGTTTTTATTATACTGCCGTATTCTTTCCCTATAAGTTCTTCTAAATTTATATTTCCTTTGTGTGTTCCAAAAATCTTTCCTTTTTCCACTTTTACAAAAAATGAATTTTTTTTACTTCTTAAATGAACTGTGTCTCCTTCCTTTATCAAGTTTTAACCTCTTTCTTTTTTATAAGCCCTATATCCAAAAAAGAAAAATATAAAAAGAACAACAAAAAGTAAGCTATAAAGGGTAATATCTAAAATATCCATTTTACAGCTTGTTTTCTACTACTTTTACTGTTTTAGCTACTTTTTTAGCTTTTTCTCTAGCTTCTTCTACAGTCTCTCCTGTTGCTAAAGCAACCCCCATCCTTCTTTTTGGCCTTGTTGTTGGTTTTCCAAAAATTCTAACTTTTGTATCTGGTATTGATAAAGCCTCTACTATACCTTCATAACTTGGGGCAACAGACCAATCTTTGGCATGAAAACAGTAAGATGCTCCTGCTGGGGCTACCATTTTTATATCTATTGGTAATCCTAAAATTGCCCTCAAATGTATCTCAAACTCTGACATATTTTGGGAAATCATTGTTACCATTCCTGTATCATGTGGTCTTGGGGATATTTCATTAAACCATACCATATCACCTTTTACGAATAATTCGCAGCCAAATATTCCATATCCTCCTAAAGCATCTGTTATTTTCTTGGCAATTTCTTTTGCTTTATTTAAAGCAGTTTCACTCATTGGGTGAGGTTGCCAGCTTTCCCAATAATCTCCATCTACCTGTATATGTCCTATTGGTGGGCAAAATAATGTTCCTTGATTTTTAGTTCTAACTGTTAAAAGGGTTATTTCATAATCAAAATCTATGAATTCTTCTATTATTACTTCCCCACCTTTTCCTCTTGCATTTTCCTGAGCATAATACCAAGCTTTTTCTATTTCTCCTTCTGTTTTTACAATACTTTGACCTTTACCTGAAGAGCTCATTACAGGTTTAACAACAACTGGAAGCCCTATTTCTTTAACAGCCTTTTTATAATCTTCTATATTTGATGCGAATCTATATTTTGATGTTGGAAGACCAACCTCTTCTGCTGCAAGTCTTCTTATTCCTATTCTATTCATTGTGTATTTTGTAGCCATAGCACACGGCACAACATTAAACCCTTCCTTTTCTAGCTCTACCAGAGCATCTGTATCTATAGCTTCAATTTCTGGAACTATAAAGTCTGGTTTTTCTCTGTAAACTATATTTTTTATTTGCTGACCATTTTTCATATCTATTACATAACTTCTTTGTGCTACTTGTTGAGCAGGTGCATTTTCATAGCTATCCACGGCTATTACTTCTATTCCAAGTCTCAATGCTTCTATAGTAAATTCTTTTCCAAGTTCTCCACTACCGAGGAGTAAAATTTTAGTTGCATTATGAGCTAAAGATGTTCCTATTTTCATTTACTCTGCCCCCTGAACTTTTCTTATTCTTCTAGCAAGTTCTCTAATTGCTTCTATTTCAGAATATCCTTGTTCCATTAGTTCTCTAACTGTTTGTGCTTTTGCTAAAGTATTAACCACTTCCAAAATATCATCATTTGTATAACATTTATTTTTGCCTTCATTTTGAATGGCTTGTGTAATACAGTTTTCAAGCTGCTGAGGAGTAAATTTTTTTGCCAGTTCTTTTATTTCTTTTATGTTCATTGCTATTACCTCCTAAAGTTTAATTCTACCTTTATACTTTTTAGCCAGTTCTCTTTTAATATCTTTTTCTCTCAAAGCTTCTCTTTTTTCATATTTTGCCTTACCTTTTGCTAAAGCAATCTCAACTTTTGCTTTTCCATTTTTAAAGTATATTCTAGTTGGAACTAATGTTAAACCTTTTTCCTGTATTCTTCCCATTAGTTTTAAGATTTCTCTTTTGTGTAAAAGCAATTTTCTTTTTCTTGTTGGATCATGTTGAAGTCTTCCTGCTGGTTTGTAAGGACCTATATATAATCCAACTATATAAGCTTCTCCATCATCTATACGAACATAAGCATCTCTCATATTTACATTTCCTTCTCTTAAAGACTTTACCTCTGTTCCTTTTAAAACCATTCCAGCTTCATATTTTTCTAAAATTTGGTAGTTATGATAAACCTGTTTGTTAGTGGCTACTACTTTTTCTCCCATTTAATTCTCCATTTTATATAGTTTTTTATAAATTTCAAAAATTTTATTTCTTAAGCTATTCAAATCCTCTTTCCCGATACTTAAAAAGCACATTTCAATATTACATATATAAGCTTTCGTTTTTTCTTCAAAAATATATCCAATCTTATTTAAAAACTCCTTATTATTTTTATCTATAAATTGAGAAAATGCAAAAAATGGAAAAACTTTAAAAGAAGTTTTTACAAATATTTTTCTATCATTTTCAAATCCAATTGTTCTGGTTAAAACAGGCTTATAAATGATAACAAAATAAGCAATTCCAGTGTCAATATTTGCTTTTGCAGGAAGCTTTTTCGCTAGTTTAAAAGCAGTTTCATAGTATTGTTCATTTCCAGTCATTATTGCAAGCTTGTAAAATAGCTTTACAAGTTTTGCATTTAAAGCAAAAATGTCATCTATAAATGAGATATTTTTTATGTTTATTCCTGTATCTGTTAAATCTACAAATATATTCAAATTTTTAGAATAGTAATATTTGTTTAATATGCTAAAGATTTTTTCCGCAAGGTTTAAATATTTTAGTTCCCCTGTTATCTCATATAAAGTTAAAACAGCGTCTAAAAAGTAAATTTGAGTATTCAGATAATATTTTTCTAATATTTTAGAATGGATTACGCCTTTTTTAGAAAATCCATCTTTTAAAATATTTTCAATAATTTTTTTAGCGATTTTTAAATCTTTTTGATTTTCATTAAAAATATAAGAATAAACTAAAGCTTTTGCCATTAATAAGTTGTTTGCAAAATATATCCGTTTCTCAATTTTAGGGGAATAACCAACAGCATTTTCTAAAAGCTGTCTACCTTCTTTATCTCTAGGGAAGTATTCTTCTCCTGTGATTAAAAGTGTTCCTTTATCATCAACAATATCTGCTCCTTGTGAGTTATAAAAGTATCCTATTTTTGGATTATATAGTTTATTTTTAGCAAAATTTATTAGTTTATTTGCAAAAATCTTAAAATCTTTTTTCCTAAAAAGTGTATATCCATTAAAGTATAAAACTGAAAGTTGTGCTTGGTCTTTTAGTAATTTCTCGTAGTGAAATTCTGTCCAGTATTCGTTTACACTGTATCTATATAATCCACCTTCTACATTATCTATTAGTTTTGAATATGCATATAAGGTATCTATTGCCATTTTTTTTGCATTTACATCGTCAAAAAATATCCAGTAAAGTATTAGAAAATAAGGTAGACTTGTTTTGGGAAATTTAGGAGCTCCTTTTAATGCTCCAAATTTGTAATCGTATCTAATTTTTATATATTTAAAAGTTTTTTCCAGATAATTTTTATTTATTTGTTTTTCTCTTAAAGATTTTTTTAATCTTTTAAATCTACTTTCCGCAAGGAGTTTAACCCTTTCTGCTTCTTCTTTGAGTTTTTGTTTATCTAAAGAGACGTAAAATTCTAAAAGTTTAACCATATCATCAGGAGGAACATAAATAGCTCCAAATAAAACATTACCATCATGGTCTAGAATTACTGTTGAAGGAAGCCCTCCTTGATTGTATTTTTTGTTTATGTCTGGTCTTTCTTCAGCATCAACTCTAATAGGTACATAATATTTATTTATTACTTCAATTACTCTTTTATCCCTGTAAGTAGTGTTTTCAATAACATTACACCAGTGGCACCATTTTGCATAGATGTCCATCAGTATCAGTTTATTTTCTGCTTTAGCTTTTTTTATGCCTTCTTCAAAGTTCAGCCATTTTATTTCAGACGAAAAAACTGTGTTAGTAAGAATTAATAGAAGAATACAAAAAATATTTTTTTTCAATTTTTTTACCTAGAATCTTTGTTTTCATATTAAATTCTATACTACCTTTTAAGTTTTCAATGATTTAATTAACATTTAGTTAACGTTTTGTTAATATAATTATTATTAGAATATAAAAATA
>QNYP01000058.1 GCA_003978675.1 Hydrogenothermus sp. | reverse complement strand
CAGCAACATTTTCACCAAAAATCGGATAATCAACACTTTCTTTAGAGTTTGTTCCTTTATCTATCACTTCATATCCTTTCTCTATTAAGTAATTTTTTATGAAAATTGCAATAGGAAGTGACCATGCTGGGTATGATTTAAAGGAAACGATAAAAAATTACTTAATAGAGAAAGGATATGAAGTGATAGATAAAGGAACAAACTCTAAAGAAAGTGTTGATTATCCGATTTTTGGTGAAAATGTTGCTGAAACCGTTGCGAAAGGTGAAGCAGATAAAGGTATTGTTATTTGTGGGACTGGAATAGGAATATCAATATCTGCAAATAAAGTAAAGGGTATAAGAGCAGCCCTTTGTACTAATGAATATATGGCAAGAATGGCAAGGAAACATAATGACGCAAATGTTTTAGCCCTTGGAGCAAGGGTTTTAGGAGTAGATTTAGCTTTATCTATTGTTGAAACTTTTTTAAATACAGAGTTTGAAGGTGGGAGACACGAGAGAAGAGTCCATTTAATTCATAATATAGAGCAGTTAAAACTCTAAAAAGGAGGTAAGTTTAATTGTTAGAACATCTAAAACAAGTTGATTTGGAAGTTTTTGAAGCTGTTTCTAAAGAGTTTAAAAGACAACAAGACCATTTAGAAATGATTGCTTCTGAGAATTATACTTCTTATGCTGTAATGGAAGCTCAAGGTTCTGTTTTAACAAATAAGTATGCAGAAGGTCTTCCATTTAAAAGATACTACGGTGGTTGTGAATATGTAGATATAGTTGAGGATTTAGCTATAAAAAGAGTTAAGGAGCTATTTGGTGCAGAGCATGCGAATGTGCAACCTCACTCTGGATCGCAGGCTAATCAAGCTGTTTATTTCTCAAAGCTACAACCTGGAGATACTATTTTAGGAATGAGATTAGACCATGGAGGGCACCTAACTCACGGTGCTAAAGTTAACGCTTCTGGGATAGTTTTTAACTCTGTTCAGTATGGATTAAATCCTGAAACGGAACTTATAGATTATGATGAAGTTTACAGACTTGCAAAAGAACATAAACCAAAGATGATTGTTGCTGGTGCCTCTGCATATTCTAGAGTTATAGATTGGGCTAAATTTAAAGAAATAGCTGATGAGGTTGGAGCTTACTTTATGGTAGATATGGCTCATTATGCAGGTTTAATTGCAGGAGGAGCATATCCTTCTCCAGTTCCTTATGCAGATTTTGTTACTTCAACAACCCATAAAACATTAAGAGGTCCAAGGGGAGGATTTATTTTATCTAAAGCAGAGCATGGTAAAGATATAGATAAATGGGTATTCCCAAGACTTCAAGGTGGTCCTTTAATGCATGTAATTGCTGGTAAAGCAGTTGCATTTAAAGAAGCTATGTCTGATGAGTTTAAACAATACGCAGAGCAAACAGTAAAAAATGCAAGAGCTTTAGCAGAAGAATTAAAAGCAGAAGGTTTAAGAATTGTATCAGGTGGAACAGATAGCCATATTGTATTAGTTGATTTAAGACCTTTAAATGTTAAAGGAAATCAGGCAGAAGAAGCTCTTGGAAAGGCAAACATAACTGTAAATAAAAATGCAATTCCTTTTGACCCAGAAAAACCAATGATAACATCAGGAATAAGACTTGGAACTGCAGCACTCACTACAAGAGGTATGAAAGAAAACGATATGAGAAGAATTGCTAAAAATATAGTAAAAGTTCTCAAAAACCTTGACAATGAAAAAGTAATTCAGGAAGTAAAAGAAGATGTTTTATCTCTATGCTCAAGTTATCCTCTTTACCCAGATTGGACGAAAGATTATTTAGAGTAATTTTTTACAGGGGGTTTTCCCCTTTTTATATAAATGAGATATGAAAAAACATTTAGCAACTTTATAGACATTATAAAAGGCTTGTCTATAGGTAGTTTTGTTGCTTCTATGGTTGGAATTTTAATTCAAGAAAAAGAAAATAGTTGGTATTTAGCTATTTTTGGAACTATATTTTTTATAGTTACACTTGTTTTATCCATTTTTTACGATAAGTCTAATATGGAGAAAGAAGATGAATGATTTACTCACACTTATGCTTTTTATAACAGGTGTTATTTTTATAACAGGTGCTTTTATACTATGGCTTGAGTTTTCAGCAGATAAAAAGAAAAAACAAAGCTAAAGAAAGATGAAAGAAAAAATATATCCACTTATAAAAAAGGTAAGTATCTTTTCAAAAGCAAGTGAAGATGCAAAAGAGTTTTCTATAAAATTAAAAAACTGGCTCGAAAAAAAAGGTATTATTTCTAATATTTTTGAAAATTTGGCAGATTTGGAAAAAGAAGAAAACTTAAAAGATGTAGACCTTTTACTTGTAGTGGGAGGAGATGGGACCCTTTTAATTACAGCAAGGAGAGTTGCAAGATATAAAGTTCCTATTTTAGGTATAAATCTTGGAAGACTTGGTTTTTTAACAGAAGTAAACAAAGATAAATCTTTTGATACATTAGAGCTTATTCTATCCCGTCCACTGTGTATATCCCGTAGAATGATGCTTAGGGCTACCCTTATTAGAGAAGGAGAAAAAGTCCTTGAAGCAGACGTTTTAAACGATGTTGTTGTAAACAAAGCAGTTTTGGCAAGAATTGTAGATGTTGCAGTATATGTTGGAGATAGATATATAACAACTTACAATGGTGATGGAATAATAATTTCTACGCCTACAGGTTCGACTGGATATGCTTTATCTGCAGGAGGTCCAATAATTTACCCAATGATGGAGAACTTTTTAGTTGTTCCCATATGTCCACATACATTAACAGATAGACCTTTACTTTTACCTCCTTATGAACCTATAACTATTGAAATTGTAGCCAAAGAAAAAGATGCATGGCTTACTTTAGATGGTCAGGAAGGTACAAAACTCCAATATAAAGATAAGATTGTTGTAAAACAATCTCCATACTACACCTATCTAGTTAGAACCCCTGATAAATACTATTTTGATATACTTAGAGAAAAACTAAACTGGATGTGAAATGTTTAGAGTAGGTATAGGCTTTGATATACATAGATTAGAAGAAGGGAAAAAACTCATTATTGGCGGAGTAGAAATACCTTTTGAAAAAGGCTGGGTTGCACATTCTGATGGGGATATATTTTTTCATGCATTAACAGATGCAATACTTGGAGCATTAGGAGAAGGGGATATTGGAGAGTTATTCCCTGATACAAAGGAAGAAAATAAAAATAAAAGTAGTGATATTTTTCTTAAAGAAGCAATTAGAATAATGGAAGAAAATGGCTATGAAATTGAAAATATAGACGCATATATACTTCTTCAAAAACCAAAACTTCTTCCATATAGGCAAAAAATCATACAAAATACGCAAAAAATAACAGGTTGTAGTAATATATTTCTAAAAGGGAAAACTTTTGAAAAGCTTGGTGATATAGGACAGGGAAAAGCTGGAGCCTGTGAGGTTATAGTATTATTAAAAAACAAATTTAGGAGAAGAGGTTGAAAAAAATAACTCTTCAAACAACAATTGAAAATGTTTTAAATGCATATCCAGAGGCTATAAAATTTTTTGAAAGCAAAGGTATGTATTGCTCAACCTGTAAAGGGAAAAAACATGAAACAATTTTATACTCTGCTGTCTACTATGGACATAACCCAGAAAAATTCTTAGAAGAGTTAAAAGAATTTATCAAAAAACAAAAATCTCCGCTTAAAAAAGTTAAATAAAATGGAAAATCAGGAAAAACAGGAAAAGCAAGGGAAACAAGAAAAGGAAATAAAAAGAGAACTTTCACAGTTTGACAGGATTTTTATAGCAGAACTTATTCAGGATATTCCTTTATGGCTTTCTATTGTTATGGGACTATATAAAAATTTGCAAAATGAGTATATTTATTTCCTTTCTCTTATAATTGGTGGACTTGCTTCTATTTACATCCTTCAGAAAATTAAGGAAGGAGTATATAATCCTGGAACTATTGCTGAAAATCCCAATGAAGTATTTGCATTTACAATTTATACCTTTGCAATTTTAATTGTTTTAATTATAGGTTCTTGGAAAGAAGTTTTATATATGGAAAGCTATACATGGATTTACCTGATTGTTTTTTCTGCATTGGAACTTATTTTTTATTTAAAACAGATAAATAAACAAGAGTAATGTGGAGAATATTAATAAAGCAGAAAACATTTTAAAAAAAGTTCTTAGCTTTGATGATGAAACTTTAGAAAGGATTAAATTCTCTAAAGCATTGTATGAGCTTTTGAAAGATACAAAGCTACCTTCAACGCTAAAAGAAGATATTTTATCCTTTGATGGACTTTCTTCTGCAAAAAAAAGAGCCTTTGCAAAATATACATTGCTTGCATTAAAGCAATTAAAACAATTTAAAGATGAAATATATGAAAAAAAACCAGAAAAAACAAAAACTTATTCTATTTTAGAACTAAAAAGTATAAACTTAAAAGACCTTTCTATTTTAAAGCCAATAGAAAAACGAGCTTTAAAAAAAGTTGGAGCAACAAATGTAAAATATGCTCTTTATTATTTCCCTATTAAATATGAAGATAAGCGAATTAAAAAAATTAAAGATGTTGAAGATGGAGAAACGGGATTATTTGATGTAGAGGTTGTAAATATACAAAAAGTAAACATTGGAAAAATAAAACTACAAGCAACTTTAACAGATGGCACAGGTTTTTTAACAGCAAATTTTGTTCACGACAAAGTTTATTTGTTTAACATTTTTAGAAAAGGAGCAAGGCTTTTAATATCAGGAAAAGTAAATGTTTTTAGAAATGAAAAATCAATTTTTATGCCTCAAGTTTTTCAAGAAGAAGACAGCATAATTTTAAATAGGATTGCCCCTGTTTACTCCCTTCGTGGAGATAAAACAATCAAAGCAACTTCACAAACAATTAACCATTTAAGAAGGGCAATTTTTAAGTTATTAAAAAGTTATTACAAAAATATAGAAGAATACATGCCTGAATACATTTTAGAAAAATATAAACTTCCAAAGATAAGCCAAGCAATTAAAGATATACATTTTCCAGATAAAAATGAAAATTTAAGAAAACTAAACAATTTTGACACAAGATACCAGAAAAGATTTATATTTGAAGAACTTTTTTTATTGCAACTGGCACAGGTTTTTAAGAAAAAGCAACTTCAAAAAAATGATGCTTATAAAATTAAGGTAGAAGCAAACTTTATAGAGGAATTTGAAAATAACTTACCTTTTAAACTAACAGACGCCCAAAAAAGGGTAATAAAAGAAATACTACAAGATATGTCAAAGGATTTTCCTATGAACAGGTTAGTTCAAGGAGATGTTGGAAGTGGTAAAACTGTTGTTGCAATGGCAGGAGCTTATTCAGTTTTTAAAAATGGATATCAAACTACAGTAATGGCTCCTACAGAAATTTTAGCTACACAACACTTCGAAAATTTTAAAAAAATTCTTGAACCACTTGGAGTAAAAATAGCACTGCTTGTTGGTAGTTTATCTCAAAAGGAAAAAAAGCAAATAAAAAGAGCAATAAAAGAGGGTTATATAGATGTAGTTATAGGAACCCATGCATTAATTCAAGATAATGTTGAGTTTAAGGACTTAGCTTTGGTAATAGTCGATGAGCAACATAGATTTGGAGTAGAGCAAAGGAAAAAGCTAACAGAAAAATCAAAAAAAGCCCCCCATGTTTTAACAATGACTGCAACCCCAATACCAAGAACGTTAACTTTAGCCTTGTATGGAGATTTAGATGTATCTAAAATAGACCAACTTCCAGCAGGTAGAAAAAAAGTAGAAACTGTTTTGATTTTTGATGATGAGAGAAGGTTTTTATATAAGAAAGTAAGAGAAGAACTGGAAAAAGGTAGACAAGTTTTTGTTATTTATCCATTAATTGAAGAATCAGAAAAACTAGACTTAAAATCTGCAGAAGAAGGATTTAAACACTGGCAAGAGGCTTTTCCTGATAAAAAAGTAGTAATGCTACATGGGAAAATGCCTCAAGAAGAGAAAGATAAAATTATGAAAGATTTTAAAGATAAAAAGGCAGACATTTTAGTATCTACAACTGTAATTGAAGTTGGAGTAGATGTACCAAATGCTTCTGTTATGGTTATAGAAGATGCCCATAGATTTGGCCTATCACAGATACATCAGCTAAGAGGTAGAGTTGGTAGAGGACAGTATGAAGGATATTGCTTTTTAGTGGCTCCTCATACTTTAAGGAAACCTTCTGAAGACAGTTCAAAAGAACAAAGAAGAAGACAAACTTTAGAAAGGCTAAATATACTAGTTAGCTCAAATGATGGTTTTAAAATAGCAGAAAAAGATTTAGAGCTTAGGGGAAGTGGAGATTTAGTTGGAACTGCCCAGTCTGGTAAATTTAATTTTTCAATTGCGGATTTAGATAGGAGTTTAGATAAAAAAATTTTAGAATATGCAAAAAAGGAAGCAGAAGAAATTTTAGAAAAAGACCCTTTACTAGAAAACTACCCCAAATTAAAGGCAGTTTTATTTGACAAATATGCAGATAGATTTGAACTGGCAAATATAGCCTAAACTAAAACTTTTTTAGAAATAGTTCCTTGAATAAAATCTATCCCAATGTTTTTAGCAAAATTTAATACTTCTTCTGAATCTACAGAAGTAGCAATGGTTTTTATTCCAAGACCTTTTGCAAAGGATATAATACCTTCTATAAATGCTCTTTCTTTTTTGTTATTTATGGCTTTTTTAAATACCTCTGGATAAAACTTAATATGCTCTAAAATCCCAAGGTCTGCAAATTCCATTAAGTTTTTAAGAGATGTATTTCCAAATCCAATGTTGTTTATTGCAAATTTTATATTGTAATCATTGGCTATCATTAAAACTGCTTTTTTGTTATTTGTTATTACACTTTCGCAAACAGTAAATATTATCTTATCCTTCATAAAAAGTATGTTTTTTAAAATATCACTTTCTGGAAATATGCTATCGTAAATTATAAATGCTCCTATATCTAAAAATGCTTTATGCTTTAAAGTTGGGTATACTACTTTTCTTACTTTTTCTAAAAATATCTGGTTTAATTTAAAAAAGTTTTGTCCTCTTATATTACTTTTATATATTTCAACAACATCTATGAATTTTTTTCCATCATGGATCCCACCTACTATGTTTATAAACTTTGTTTGTTTATTTTCTATATCTTTTATTTCATCTGTTTTTATTGATGCCTCATTTTTTTCAACAAATTTTTCTATAAGTTGAACATACTTATTTAAAGTATCTTCTTGTGAAATTTTATTTGGCTGTATTATATGGAAATTTGTTAATTCATCACTTTCTTTTGCTGAAGCCATAGTTGTTTCAACACAAAATAGAAGATTTTCTGCAGATAAAAGAGGAACATTTTTAGATAGATTTCTTATTGTAAAGAACAGTTTTGGAGGAAATTTAAAAACTTCGTTGTTTAATATAACTTTTATATCTGAAATTGAGTTGTCTATAGTTTTGATTATTTCTGTTATTTCTTTTGTTGGCTTTATAAGTAAAGCAAAAGTTCTACCACTAATTCTTCCGAAAATTGTTTCTCCAAGGGCAGGGGATATTCTACTTAATATTCTTGCAATTTCTTTTACAACATTATCACCAAATTGAAAACCATACAACTCATTGGCGTGTTCTAAATTACATATGTCCATTAAGACTAAATATTCATCTTCTGGATTTACCTTTTCTTTTAGGGTTTGGATATGAAGTTCTAATATTTCTATAAATTTTCCCCTATTGTAAAAACCAGTAAGATAATCAAATTCATAAATCTGTTTTAGTTTTTGGTATGCTTCTTCTAATGCTTTATTTCTTTTTTCAAGTTCTTCGTTAATTTTTTGGAAATTTGTTATGTCTCTGCCTATTCCTAAAATTGCTATTAAATTGCCGTTTTTATCCTTTATAGGGGTTTTTATTACATTGTAAATTTTTTCATCTCCATCTTTGCTTACTTTTTCATAGGATTGAGTAGGACCATCCTTTTCTATTGCTACCATATCTGTATATACACATTCTTTAGCATTTTCTGGAGGAAGAACTTCTATATCTGATTTACCTATAAATTCTTCTTTTGTTTTTTCAAATAATTCTTCAAAAGCTTTATTTACATATATATATCTAAGGTTATTGTCTTTAATCCATATTGGGTCTGGAGTAGTGTCTAATACTTTAGTAAATAGTACAGGGAGTTTTTCTTTCCATTCTTTGCTTAATTTTTCTGTGTCCTGATATATTTCATCTTTGAAAACATTTTCTTCCAAATATAAAGCTTCTGCTAAAAGGGAAGAAACAAGTCTAGAAACTGAAATTCCCTTTTCTTTTGATATTTCTTTTAGTTTTTGGTTTATTTCTTCTTCTAAAACAACACTAATAATTGGTTTTTTTGTTGCCATTTTTTTATTTTCTTATAAGGGTTAGTAATTACTTATTATACTATTTATCAACTGTTTTCCAAATTTTTTTCTTCCAGGCGTAAGTTAAAACTACACCAATGAATGCATATATTAAAGCCCATATTCCTACTTTATTTCTCTGCTGTTTATGAGGATCTGCAATTTCCTCTAAATATGAAATTACTTTATTAGTCGCTTCTTCTGTTAATCCAAGTCTAGGCATAGATGTTCCCGGTAAAACAGATTGAGGATTATTAATAAATGTTTCTAAATATTCCCTATCTTTAGACCTTCCTTTTAATGATAAATCAGGAGGAACTTTTCCAAGGTAATTTTTTAAATGCTTTTCATCTGTAAATGCTTTAATTTTTTGATACTTTACAGAATGACATCTCGTGCAAGCATCAGTTAAAACATCTTTACCTGTAAAATTTTTTCTAGCAACAGATTGTAAATATGCAACTATATCTGCTATATGCTGGTCTGTAAGTTGAGCCATAGGGGGCATTGCAAATTTTGGATTTTTTGTGGCATTTTGAGGATTTTTTATAAAATTGAATAGAAAATGTGGAGCTAGCATTGCTCCTAAGTTTGATAAATCAGGAGGAACTACATTAAAGGCATTTTGAGCTGTTTCAGCATCCATCATTGCATTTAGGCCTTCAGCTTTTAGACTATGGCAAGATTGGCAGTTGCTTTGAAAAAGCTCTTTACCTTTTACAGGATCTCCTTTAATATTTACATCTTTTAAATCTAAATAGTGAAAATCTGGTTTTGGAAGATTGCCATACATTTCATGATGAGCATATATATCTATACCGTAGTATCCTGCGATTACCAAAATTGCTATTATAAGGAGAATTTTAAACTCTTTCATCTGTTTCCCCCTTTCTTAGCTGTTTGGATTCAATTTTGCTTATTATTGGTAGAGAAATAAAAAATCCAAAAAATATTAAGCTGGCAAATAAACCTATCCAAGCATAAACTCCAGATGGAGGAAGTTTTCCAAGTATAGTCAAAATGAGAAAATCTATAACAAACACCCAGAAGGCTATCTGGAATAATGGTCTATGTTTTCCACTTACTATTGGAGATTTATCTAACCAAGGTAAAAATGCTATTAGAATCATACTTAGGAGAAAAGCAATAAGACCTAAATTTTGACTAAAGAAAAACCCTCTTAAAACTTCATAATAGGCTAAGAAATACCACTCTGGATATATATGTTTTGGTGTTTGCATAGGATTTGCTGGTTCAAAATTTACCCTATCCATAGCAAAATCAAATTTGAAAAATACAAGATATAAGAAAAATAGTAAAAATATACTCATTACAAAAAACTCTTTTGACATAAATACAGGCCAAAATGGGATACCTTCTTTTTGCTTGTCTATTTTTTTACCATCTTCATTATTACTTCCTACAACTCTAACAGCAAATAAGTGAATAGCTATTGTTATTATTATTAAAACTGGTAAAAATACAACATGCAGGGCAAAAAATCTTGTAAGGGTAGCATCTGCTATAGCATAATCTCCTCTTATCCAGATCACCAAATCTTCGCCTATAAATGGAACTTTTTCAAAAAGTGTGGTTATTGTTTGTGCTGCCCAGTAGGACATTTGCCCCCAAGGTAGTAAATACCCTGTAAATGCTGTTGCAGAAAAGAGTATGAAGAGAATATATCCTGTTAGCCAAACACCTTCCCTAGGCTTTTTGTAAGAACCGTAATATATACCTCTAGCAATGTGTATATACATAAGTAAAAATATTATGCTTGCTCCAACCGCATGTACATGTCTAAAAATCCAGCCGTAAGATACATCCATCATTATTGTTTTGTTTACACTGTCAAATGCTAAGTTGGCATCAGGTTTGTAATACATCAAAAGGAATAGACCACTTATAAATAAAATTGCAAAATTGAAAACAAGGAGCATACCAAAGCTCCACAGAAAGTTTATATTTTTAGGAACTTTGTAATCTACCATTGAGAGTTTAAATACTTGTCTTATAGCAAATCTTTCGTCTAACCAATCTATAAACCTCATCAGTTTCCCCCTATGTAGAAATTAAAGCTTTATATTCAGGACCTTCTTCACCAAGAACTATTTTCGTTCCTTCTAATTTAAAAGGAGGTATATCAAGAGGTCTTGGTGGAGGTCCAAATATATTTTCTCCACAGGCATTATATTTACCTCCGTGACAAGGACAATGCCATACATTGTTTTCAGGTTCCCAGTTTGGAATGCAACCTAGATGGGTACATATTCCAATAACAACTGTAAAATCTCCTATATCTGTTCTAATAGTTCTTTTAGGACAGTTAGCTTTCATACTTTTTTTTCTTCTTAATATAAAAACAGGTTTTCTTCTCCATTCTACAACTCTAATTTCTCCTTCTTTTAAAGTTGATAAATCAAATTCTACGACACCTGCAGCTTTTACTTCCGGAAGAGGTTCCCAAGTTTTATACATGGCATAAAGGGTAGCTCCTGCTCCAACAGTAGCCCAACCCCCTATTGCATATAATAAAAAGTCTCTGCGGGAAATTTTTT